>CAYILS010000019.1:0-12495 GCA_964364325.1 uncultured Pseudomonadales bacterium | reverse complement strand
CCACCACTATGGAGATGCCCTTGCTATCAAGTCCAGAGTCAATCTCATCTAAAATCACGAGTTTGGGGTTGAGTAAGAGTAGTTGCAGTAGTTCCAGTCGCTTCTTTTCTCCCCCACTAAATCCTTCGTTAACGCTGCGACTAATATGTTCTTTGGTTAGCCCCACTCGTTTGGCAAGTGTTTCCAAAGTCTGTTTAAACTCGGTCAGTGTGGCGATCTTATTGCCCATTGCCTCATAACTCGTCCGGCAAAGCGTAAACACACTGACGCCTGGTACACTCACGGGGTTCTGCCAGACGGTAAACAACCCAGCCCGAGCCCGTTCATCGCTCGACATGTCCAGCAAATTTTTCCCGTCAAAGACAACTTTACTCTCTCCTAGAATCTTGTATCTAAAATCTCCCACCAGTGCCATCGCCAAACTACTCTTCCCACTCCCATTCTCTCCCAGGAGTACCGCCACTTCTCCCGTCTTAAGCCCAAAATCCACCTGCGAAAGAACTACCTTGTCATCTACAGTCACCTGTAGATCTGCGATACGCAGCAAGTCTTGTTTCATTTATTTCCCAAAGTCAGCCAGTTTGTACTTGGACAAAATACTCCCCACCTCTTCCGTAAGCTTCATCATCATCGTCCGGTGCGGACATCTATCGGCTAGGGGGCATTTCTTAGCGCCGTGCACCAGACACGAGGCAGTGGCCACTTGGCCATCAATCGCTTCAACCACTTCCTTCAAAGTCACGCTAGCAGGATCACGAGTTAAACTGTAACCACCTCCACGTCCTTCTTTGGCCACAATCAGCTTGGCTTTAATCAAATCACGAGCTATCTTGACCAAGAATGATCGGGGTAGTCCATTTTCTTGCATCGCACGCACCGAAACCAGTCCACCCTTGCCTTGTTCGGCCAGGAGTGAAACCATCATCATGCCATATTCTGTCTTTTTGCGAAATCTGAATGAACTCATATACTATCCTCCATTTTACAAGTAACTATGGCCATTATAATCCAAGTTTAAAACAATGTCACCTGTACACTGGTATCCTTCTTTTCCAGGTAATTAAAATCCACTCCCACGGTCACCAGCTCATTCCACTTATTCTTAAACTTTAACTCACCATGCTCGAGCCCGTAAACATATAAGTCTTTGGTAATCACGACATCTTCCAAACAATACTTAGTCAACTTCTCCCAGTTGCCTTCGTGGAAGTAGGTGATCGCATCCAGACCATTCCCTCCCTTCTGGATCCCAAGGGTTTCTTTGGCCAGTGCATCAAGCTTCACACGATATCCCACCTTTTCCTCGACTTTTTGCAAAATATCAAAGTTGGGGAGCTTCAGCAGGTCGCCCATATAGTATGGTTTCAGTGCCGCCATGTCAAAATCAATACTGTTAAACCCCACTATTCGATCAGCCGATTCAAAAAGCTTAAACATTTCGCTAAATTCTTCTTCGCGAAATCCACGCAATATCCCCTTACTCCCCTCCTCCCCGTACCACACGCCCGATACCGACACGCCCAGTTTTTCTGGGTGATACCCACCCACCTCATCAAAAGCTTTCTTGGTCTCAATATCAAACACCACCAACTTCATATCAGGATTTTAACACCTCTATCCCTATCAAGCTTCCATTTTCCAGCAGTTTGAGCATCGCTCCTCCCCCAGTCGACACATGATCAATCCTATCCAAATGTTCCTCTTTGCCAATCGATGCCAGCGTATCTCCACCACCCACTAGCGTATAGGCCTCGACATTTGCAGTGATGGCCTCATAGATCGCCTGCGTCCCCGCCTGATATTGCACCTCCTCAACCTTTCCCATGGGCCCATTCCACACGACCGTCTTTGCTTTGGCTATTTCGCTGGCATATAACTTCTGTGTCGCTGGCCCAATATCCAGCAAATCACTCCCCTCAATCGGAGGCACAATTCTCGCTTTCCCACTCACTTTCATTTCTTTTTGCACATATTCATTAGCCAGTTTTCCACCCAACAGAATCGTATCGGCACTCTGGGAGAGTATCTCAATCAGTTTAATTTTATCTTCTACTTTGGCCCCTCCCATCACTACCACATATGGTCGCTCTGGGTTACTTCGAACTCGCATAATCGTCTCAACCTCGTCTTGGAGCCAGAGTCCAGCGTAGCTTGGTAAGAGTTTTGATATCCCCACGATACTTGCGGCCTCGCGGTGACTCTCGCCAAAGGCCTCATTCACATACATATCGCCCAAATCTGCTAACTGCTTAGCAAAACCGGCATCATTCTGCTCCTCCCCTTCCCACAATCGAAGATTTTCCAGCATCACCAATCGGTCTGACTGGAATTCGGGGAAATTAGCAAACTGGGATACCAGTCTAATTGGCTCCCCCATCAAATGACTCGCATATTCGACGACCGGCTTTAAAGAATACTTCTCTCTGCCCGCGCCACTCCGAAGCTCCACAGGAGCGAAGGGTGGTTTGCCCAAATGGCTCATGAGGATTACTTGCTTTGCTCCGTGTTCCAGCAACCAATTGATCGTCGGTAGCGTCCGTATGATCCGCGTATCATCCACTATTTGCAGAGCTTTCCCTAGCGTCACATTCCAATCCACTCTCACTATCACCCTCTTCCCCCGCACATCCGCTTGCTCCACCGATCTCAGTTGTCCCGCTGACTCGCCGATTCGCTGACCCACCGACCCACCGATATACTTCTCCACCACCCCCTTCGTCCCCACCACATTCAACGCACTAAACAGCTGCACGCATCGATTCTTCATTTCATTCTTAATTATCTGTTTAAATTCGCTACTCGTTGCATCAAGTTGAGACTTATATGTTCCCCAGGCATATTTACGGGTTCGGTAGTAGAACTGACCATCGCTCTCCCCCTCTTTTCGCTCGCTTCTTTTCTCAGTATCCAACCAGCTATATATGGCTTGTTTCAGGTCAGTCGGGAAAGCGAGGTGGTCCATAATCATGTTCTGCCACCCGGTAGAAAGGTGTATTTCGATAGCCCCATGCTTCGGGAACTCCCCAAACATCGTTTCAGGTAGTGTAGAAGCACCATGCTGTACCACTCCTGCCATCCCGAGAGTTTTAGCTTGTTTAGACAGTTGCTCTATAACCGAAAAGTCCACCTTCATTGCTTCCATGCTGCCATCAGCCTGCATATGACCACCATGAGATGTCCCTGTTTGTACACTAACTTTAGACAAGCCGGCGAGTTGATCACCATATTCCTGTTTAAAAAGCGTGTTAAAACATTCAAGGTCTTCCTCATTACTATTTTTGTCGCCAATATGTCCAATCTCGCCTCCAATAGATACTTGTATTCCCGCTGGCTGCCGACTGCGAATATAACTAGCCAACTCAGCCGTCACCTCAGCATTTACTTTTTGTTGCTCAACGACTGTGGGGAGCGATATATCCACGAGTGTGGAGGCATCAATATCAATGTTGTAGAACCCAGCTTCCAGTTCCACGTCGATCAGTTTTTTGATTCGTTCTATCTCGCCCTCCGCCATGACTCCAGGAGCCGCAGCTTTTGCCTGCGAGTGATCGCCTTGGACAAAAATGGACCCACTCCATCCGGCTTTGTTGGCACCCACCAGAATCCTGCGGACAAACTCTAGCGGGGGCTGGGCTGTATACCCCATCTCACTGCGAGCAATTTCTAGAATGATTGCTGCCGTATCCGTTTCTTTCGCCGCTTCAAATATTCCTTGTGCAAGTTCCTCTGTCATGCCCCTCAAGTTAAAAGCCGGTACGGTAAACCCAGAGACCTCTCCTCTCGCCATAGCCATATACAACTCGTGAATTGAACTTAATCTTGGGTCAACCATGTCTCAACTATATCATTGAACAGGCGGCTTAATCCGTGAGGACAGTATCTTTGGCACCGCCCACATCGTGAGTCCCGTCGTCATTTGGGCTAAGAGGACCACCAAAAAGTACTGACTCACCCCGTTGTGCCAAAATCGGACAAACTCCATGTCAACGGTAAAGGGGAGCTCGCCTTCGAGTTCTTTGTGCATGAGATAACCAGATGTCATCATCCACGATCCCAACAACACTACAAACCACATAATCCACTTATGTAGTTTCTTTGACCATGCATAAAACAGTTGTAGACTCATGCTCTGCGACTCCTTTTGTCTTTAATTCTCTCTAAATATTTCTTCACTTCGCTAGAGGCTTTATCATACGCCAAATCTATGGCAGAAAGAAGCGTCTTACTCTTCCCCTCTGCGATGATTTCTCTGCCAGGAATCCTAAACATGGTTTTGACTTTGTATCCCCACCGCTCGCCTTTAGACAAGGTCACAAATCCCGACTCCACCCTACTCTTCATTCTCCCCAGGTAAGTCTCTAGACCGGCAAATTTCTTGATAACTTTCTCTTTGGTGTCACCACTCTTGGATACTCGCTCAAATAGCATTTGCCATCTCATGACTTGCCTCCTTGCCTATTAACTTGTAATACCCCTACTTTAGCACGGCCGTCACTCTCGTTAAACCTTCCCCCAGGCTACTCCTGTCTTTACTAATTTCCAGTTCGTAACCATTTTGTTTAAATGTTTTCTCTATCTCTTCTATCCGGTGATCTTTGCGCGGGTGTACCTCCATAATCCAAGTGTTCACATTACGAATGAGTGGCCCTGCGTTACGGATGATCTCGTACTCCATCCCCTCAGTATCCATTTTAAAGATATCGATTTTGTCTTGTAAAATTTCCTGGATTCCCACCGCTTCCACCTTAACCTCTTGATTGGTTTGGATTCCTTTCCAACCTTTGGGGATGATCCCGGCCCCCGACTTCCACGCACCCTCTCCAATCGGTTCGTGGATGCGCAGCACTCCACTCTTGGGCGCCACGACCGACTGGTACAGCTCCACGTTTTCCAGTTGATTTTCCATCACGTTTTTTGTGAGGAGAGCAAAGTTGGTGGAGATAGGTTCAAAGGCGATGATGCGAGCCTTAGGGAAGAGCATTTTAAAGTACAGTACACTCATCCCGATGTGCGCCCCGGCATCCACAATGAGCGGCTCTTCGACTTCCGACTCCAGGTAGTAGCAATTCTCGCTAAAAATCTCCTTCTTAAGTTCATAAAACTCATCCGAGTTTTCGTGCCATATTTCGCATTTACCCAGCTTCGTACTTTGCATGAGTCGTATTGTACTCCAGGCTAGGTTGACGATCGTGCTACCATGTAGATATGTTTAAAAGATACATTTTCACTCTATCTGACATCATCATCGGCATTATCGAATTCCTCCTCTCCCTGCGCATCCTCCTCAAGCTCCTGGGTGCTTCACCCAAAGCTCCCTTCGTCGTCTGGGTCTACGAAACCACCAGACCTCTCCTAGCTCCATTTGAAGGTATGTTTCCCACCTCGACCCTGCCCGTCGGATTTGTCCTAGAGGTCTCTACTCTCTTCGCGGTCATCACCTATGCTTTCCTCGGTGTCCTACTAGAGTCCATCCTGCGCCAAATCTCCGACGTCACGCGAAAATAACGAGCGTCACCTGCTATAATTCCCGTATCTGGAGACGTCGCATAATGGTTTTGCAGCAATCTACTAAATTGCCGGCCGAAAGGTCTTGTGGGTTCGACTCCCACCGTCTCCGCTTCATATAACCGTTTCAATGTTATAATTTCCCATATCTGGAGGATGTGCCGGGCGGTAAGGCAACGGTTCGCTAAACCGTAATCGCGTAAGCGATTGGTGGGTTCGACTCCCTCATCCTCCGCACATCAAGTGCAATCGCACCCGAGAAGTGTATCCAGATGCGTAGCAATCTGGGATACCGAAGTTAAAAAAACAAGAAAACAGTACTAACTCTTATTCACCTTTATCAACGATTCATTAAGCGCACGCTCAATTAACAATTCAAGCTTTGAATAGTCGCCCTCGTCAGCCATGTACATAGCATTCAAATAGTTTTGTCTATCTACACCAGTATCCGCCTTGATCTCAATCGGAGGTAGTCCAATCTTGAGCAATATTAAAATCGTCAGCATCCGAGCTAGACGACCGTTATAGTCTTGAAACGGGTGAATCTGGACAAATTGATGTTGAAACCAAGCTACAAGACTAACTACGTCAGACATATTTTCATGGTCAAGGTGCTTAAGACGCTCAGTAAGGTCAGCACATAAATTAGCAACAAGTTGAGGAAGCAAATGTGGCAAAGGAGCTTCTTTACCAGAATATTCGACACGAATCGTACGTAATTTACCAGCCCAATCAGGGAATATCCAGCCGAACGCAATTTTATGAATCGAAAGAATCAGGTTGGGAGTAACCCCTAATTGATAATTTTGGGCAATAAACTCGAGTCCCTTTTGAGTCCCCTCTATTTCTAATGCCAGCAACTTTGCTCTTGGCACAACTCCAAAGGCTGTTTGTTTATACGAAGTAGCACCTTTGGGCTTAGTAGAGGATTTCTTCATCTTACAATTGATTTAACCATTTTGCGCGTAACTAATTCGCCCTCAAGTTTAGTTGTACGAAAAATGATCTCAGCCATAAATGAGCGCAGATAAGACAAGTTAGTTTTTCCCTTACTAGTCGAGCTTTTATATTTGTGGTAGTTTTTTTGCAGTTGCGATTTCATGGCTTGATTATACACGACCAAAAATACTATCTTGGGAACTTCCCAATAAGTAGGTTGTATCACTGTAAACAATGCCCTGCCGTATATAATGCTCATATGAACAAGCCCACCCTAGTTAGTCTCCAAAAAGAAATCAACTCAATCAAACTCCGTAATCAGCGCGTCGAAAAAGATAAGGCTTGGGAAACAAGCACAACCAGGAAAATCTCCGTTGCAGTCCTCACCTATCTCACCATTCTCTTGTTCTTTGTCGTCATTAAAGTCGAAAATCCACTAATTAACGCCATTGTCCCCACTCTTGGATTCCTCCTCTCCACTCTGTCCCTCCCATTCATTAAAAAGTGGTGGCTGAGTTGAAATAGTAAAAATGCTACAATCCAACTAATAACTATTATGGAGATAGTTCTATGAACAAAAAACTCGTTCCCGTAGTCGTCGTCCTTTTACTTCTCGCCGTGGGTGGATATTATATGAAAACTAAACAATCGCCAGCCGGAGTAGTCGGCAATCAAACTGATTCTCAGGTCATGAGCGAAGCCAACGAATTTGCCAAAGCCATAGAATCCGGCAAGCCGACCCTCTGCACCATGACCAAAGGCGACGATAAAATGGAATATCAGATTAAAGGCAAAATGATGCGCATGAACACCACTACTGTCATGACAGACGACGAAGGAGTCCGTAAAACCACCGGTGGCCACATGATCAACGATCTAAAAAATCTTTACATCTGGGATGACGCGACTAAGCAGGGCTCCAAAATGGCTATCCCCACCGAAGAAGAAAATAAAGCAACAGCCGAAAGAGTCAAGCAGTATCAACAAGATCAGCCAACCCCCAAGTTTGAAAGTCAAGCCGACTATGAGAGTCTCAAAAACGAAGGATATACCGTCAAATGCCAAGCTGGCTCGGTCAACGACTCGGTTTTTGTCCCACCAACCGATGTTAAATTCATCGATCCTACCGAGATGATGAAAAATATTCCTGCCATGGGCGCAGATGGCAAGTACGACATGAGTAAACTCGAAGAGCTACAAAAGCAATACGGCGGAGCTACTCCAGAGGACCAATAAGCTCTAGGTATTGTCTCATTGCTCTAGTCATCGAAAACTCGTTTTTGATTAGGTCGCGCGCATTCTTCATCATGGAGAGCCACGCCTCCGGCACCCCCTCTGTATTTCGCTCGTAGTACATGGGTAGTATTCGATCTCGCAGGGTATCGATCATCGAGTCAGTCAGCTCGTTGTCATCTAGCGCCCACCCGACCTGATACATCTCTATCTCATCCACCCACCCATCGCGTGTCGACATCGGTAGGTCGCCATTGAGCGCGGCCTTCATCCCACTCGTCCCACACGCCTCAAACCCCACGACCGGCGTATTGATCCACACGTCACACCCTGCAGTCAGCATGGAGGACAATTCCAGGTTGTAGTGAGGTAGATACACCGCGACTCCCTTCAAGTCCGAGCTCAGGCGGTATTGGAGCTCTTCCAGCATCTCCTTGCCGTCTTCATCCGCTGGGTGTGACAAACCCGCAAATACCACATGCACTGGACGGTTCTGATCTCTGGCTATCTCCCCAAACTGTTTGAGCCGCTCAACCAGCGCCAGTGGTCGCTTATACTTCACCATTCTCCTCGCCCAGCCCAGGAGGAGCACATTATCCTCCCAGACTGTCCCAGTCCTCTCCTGGACAATCTGTAGTAGTTTCCGTTTGTTGTCCCTGTGGGCACTCCACATCTCAGTCTCTCCCACCTTGTCCCACGTGGGCAAGTGAATCCCATTGGTCACCGCCTCCATCGGGTGGTCACTCCAGATATCTTTGGCTTTTTTGGCGTGGAGTTTTGAGACCGCGTTAATTTTGCCAGCTGCCCGCATGGCCAGCATCGTCATCGAAAAAGTCGAGGATTGCTGGACGAGTCCCAAATCCACCAGCTGCTTGACGGGGATCTGTACCTGTTGGGCATAATTACTCAGCAGCAGCCCCACCAAATCATTACTAAACACGTCGTTCCCGGCCGCCACTAGGGTGTGGTTGGTAAAGAGAACCCGCCCCCTCGCGAGTCCCCTAGCTGCTTCAAAATCCAGCGAGTGCTCGACCATTTCATGGTGAATCAGTTCGTAGATGAGGAGCGCCGAGTGACCCTCGTTGAGGTGGTAATAGCTGGGGTGATATCCCATGGCAAGTAGCGCCCTCAGTCCCCCAATCCCTAGCACCATTTCTTGTTTAAATCTCATTTCTTTGTCGGTGGTATAGAGCATATCGGTTATATGCTGATCAGTATCACTGTTCTCAGCGACTTTGGTATCCAACAAATACAATTTGATGTTTTTCTGTTCCCATACCCACACCCTCACCAAGACAGTCGTTTCTCCAATTGGTATCTCGACCCTTACTTCGTCTCCTTTTTCGTCTTTGGCTAAGGTTAGTCCTGCCTCCTCTGGTGTCTTGCCGTCATGGAGGTCGACCACCCGCCCCTCGGGTGAGAGTTCTTTGTGGACAAATCCTTCGCTGTAATAGAGACCTACCGCCACAATGGGCGCGTCCTGATCAGCCGCCTCTTTGACATAATCCCCTGCCAGTACCCCCAGTCCTCCCGCAAATATCTGCAACTTGTCGGTTATTGCGTACTCCGCACAAAAATAAGCGATCGGTCTCATCATGTTTCTATCCTAACTGACGTGTACCATTTTTGGTACTGCTTGGCCGCAGCATCCCAGGAAAAGTCAGACTCTAAGCCGTTTTTAACCAAAACATTCCACAGCGGCTTATTCTCAAATACGCTCATCGCTCTAATCACAGCGCCATAGAGCGCCCAAGCGTCTCTACCGGTAAAAGAAAATCCATTCCCATTCCCACTCGGAATAAAATCTTCCACAATATCATTAAGTCCTCCCGTTCGCCGGACTATTGGCACCGCCCCGTAGCGCAAAGACTCTAGGGCCACGATCCCACCTGGCTCAAACATACTAGGCAAAAGTAGCGCGTCTGCCCCCGCAAATACTTTGCGCGGCAGTTTAAAGTTTGGCAAGAGATGGAGACCAATTTGCTTTGGGTAGCGTTCTTGTAGTTTAGTCAGGTCTTTACGGTACCGCTCATCTCCGCCTCCCAAGACCACGAGCTGCATCTCGGGGTGCTCATCCAACAGATGAGGTAAAGCTTCGACGATTAGATCAACCCCCTTCTGCTGAGCCAGCCTCCCGACATATGCCGCCAAAAATACCTCTTTTTTGGTTGGTAGGTTAAACAATTTTTGCAATTCCTTTTTATTGTCACCTCGTTTTGTCGTAAAGTTAGCGGACGTAAAGCAGCTTTTGAGCAACTTGTCCTTTGAAGGGTCAAAGGTCACCGCATCCAGTCCGTTTAAGATGCCCACCAAGTTAGACTTACGCTTGTTGAGCGTGGCAGATAACCCTTCTCCATACTCTTCTGTCAGCACTTCTTTGGCGTGGGTTGCAGATACCGTACTAATCGCGTCGGCGTACTGGATACCACGTAGGAGGGCATTTTGTTTTTGCATAATCGGATCCATCATGCTGCGCATCTCCGCCTTCCCATCGTCGCGCTCATCTACCCGGCAGTATTTAAAATCAAAATTGCCTTGGTACACAAAGTTGTGTACGGTCAGCACCAGTTTTGTCTCCGCAAATATTCTTTTGTACCGTGGAACTCGCTTGGCCAGCTCAATCAAATAAGCCGCGTGCCAGTCGTTGCAATGAATGATTTCCGGCCACCACCCACCCCTTTCTTTCTCTAAGATAAGCCATTCCAAACATCCCTTACACAGCAACATGAAACGCACATGGTCGTCTTTGTAGCCAAACACATTCGCTCGCAACTCGTAGTACTCACGGTTTTCCAAAAAGTATGTCGTGGCATTCTTTGGTGATTCGTAGCGTTTGATATTGCAAATTAAATCGTCATTACCAGGCTCATTACCCAGCGGTACCCTCAGTCCCTCATATTCCATCTCCAGTTGCCATTTTTTGCGCGTTTGTTCCATCGCCCCAAATTTGGGGGTAAAGATCCGCACATCCTCGCCCAGTTTTTGCAAGGATGTGGGCAAAAAATACGAAACTTGCGATAGCCCCCCAACCGTCACAAACGGACCTACTTCAGCTGTGACAAACAATATACGCATAGCTACATTGTACGCTACCGGGCCAGAGTTATTCCCCATACTTCCTGCACTCCTCCCCGTTTAAGCACGCGTGCACACTCGCGCATCGTCGCCCCCGTCGTCCACACATCATCCACCAAAACTATGATCTTGTTCCTAATTTCCGATTTTAGTATTGGAATTTGTTGAGGATTTAGGATTTCGAATTTAGGATTTATCAAAAACGCTCCCTCAATATTCTCTTTTCGTTTTTTGCGAGTCAGTCCAAACATTGGTTTTGTCTTCCTCACCCGCTCTAGCATTACAAGGTACGGAACCTTGTAACTTGTCGCCAGCAACTTCCCAATAATTTCCGCTTGATTAAACCCTCGCATTCGTTCCTTAGCTCTCCACATTGGCACACTCGTTATCATTCCATCTCCAATACCTTCAAAGACACATAATCCATACAAAAACTTGATTATCTCCCATGCACTTTTATACTTCACTTTTTTCAAGCATTGCTGCACCATACCACGATATGGCAGTCCCACAATCAACCGTTCCATCCCACTCCATCTACAACACCTCGGGTGTGTCCAACCATCCAAGCTCGGTTTGCAACACGTCGGACAAATCTGCTCCGGGACCACCAACTTTCCCTGACATTTATCACAGATATATTTCCCTTCTCTCTTGCACCCCACACATACCTTGGGAAAAACTATGTCCAAAATATTCATATTAACCATAAATGTAACACTTTCACAGGAAAAACCTTGGCTATCTTTTTTGAAAACCATTGCGCAAATCTCAGGCGAGCAGGTCCACGCCGTAGGCGGGGTCGCCTGTATGCGCACGAGGAAAAACGCCGCTGGGCGTTTATTCCGTGTTTTACAAAAAACGGTAGGCGAGGTTTTGACTCAAGAAGTTGCATTTAGCCCGATTCTATGATATATTTTGATGCATTGGGGACGTCTTGCTTTGACGTATACCAGCTCATTAACATCTGCATACCGACTTTGACGAGATGAGTCGTAAAACAGCGTCAAAAAAAATCTGTCAAATCTTTTGCACAGACAGCACTTGCTAAGTTGGACGAGGTTGGCGCCAAAATCGCTAATTTCGCTTCTTCTTTCCTAGCTGCTCCAGCTTACACTGCTTAATTTTAAGCAATGTAACTAGCATTCATATCCCACTCTCTCGTGGGAAAGATATGGGTGGAAACACACACGAGACGTAACTTCGCATTGATCGAGCGGAGCCATATAAACGATCATCCTCGGGATTATCTTGGTCTGATACTTACCTAATAATTCAGAGGTTAAACAATAAATGTATCTATGTATGTAGATGGTGTTAAAGACGGTACGCGGACGAGAGTTCAATACTCTCCGTCTCCACACTTCGCCCGCCGAAGCTTTAAGCGAAGGCGGGATTAAACCGTATTCTTCACGGCTTTGGCCAGATCTCGCTTGATATCACGGGCCTTAATATCCGCCCGCTTCTCCCACTCCTTCTTCCCCTTTCCCACCCCTATCTCACACTTCGCCCATCTCCCCTTAAAAAATAATTTGAGCGGGATCAGGGTTAAGTTTTTCCCTTCAATCTGTTTCTGGATTTTGAGCATTTCACTACGCTTAAGCAGTAGTTTCCGCGACCGCTTAGCATCATATTCTTTGCCCGAGTAGTGGCTGTATCTGGGGATATCCGCGCCCACGAGGAACAGTTCGCCTCCAATCATCTTGGCGTACCCCTCCCTCAGACTCCCTCGCTCCTCCCGCA
>CAYILS010000018.1:0-12618 GCA_964364325.1 uncultured Pseudomonadales bacterium | reverse complement strand
GCGCCTGGACGCGATCCGTCTGATGGTCTCGTCCATCAAGTATGCCCAAGTGGACCTGCCTGATATCACCGACGAGCAAATCGTGGAAGTGCTGAAAAAAGAAGCCAAGAAGCGTCGCGAATCGATTGAGGCGTACAAAGGTGCAGGTCGTACTGAACTAGCAGAAAAAGAGCAGTATGAACTAACGCTGATTGAAGAGTATTTACCCAAAATGATGTCCGAAGACGCGGTGCGCTCGATTGTCAAAGAAGCGCTTGAGGCGGCTAAACCAGAAAACTTTGGGATGGCTATGAACGCGGCGATGAAAGCAGTCGGTAAGGGAGCTGAGGGGGCGGTGGTCGCGAAAATGGTGAAAGAACTATTTCAAAAATAACCAATAACCAAGCACCAATAAACAAACAAGAAGACAAAATACCTTAATAATTAATACTTTAATCATTGGAATTTGTTTGATTATTGGGTATTGAGATTTGATTATTATGATAGCAATCAACATCATTGCCGATGCCAAGTTTCCTTTTGATAGAACTCAGTTGCGGGAGCATTTAACGCAGGTATTAGCCAAATTCCGGCTGACCGACAAGATAGAGGTAGATGTACAGGTGGTGGGTAAGCGCAAGATGAGTGAGCTACACCGGGTGTATATGAAGCTAGAGGGACCAACCGACGTCTTGTCGTTCCCCTTGAATGACTCCGCTGATGACCGACCTTTTATATCTTCTCCTGATGGGATACTGCGACTAGGGGATATTGTGGTGTGTTACCCGGTGGCGGTAGAGGAGGCACTGGAGAAGCAGTGTAAGGTGGATGAACAGATCAAGTTTTTGGCGGAGCATGGACTGATGCATTTGCTAGGGTATCATCACGAGTGATTTAGGAAAATGCGTGCCTGACAAAATTTGTGGTCTCCGGTATTATTTTGGATTGAGTACAAAGCACTTGTCTGCTCCGCGTCGCGCGCTTTGTTTAAAGGAAAAATAATAGTGTCGCCAAAATTTCATCAGTCACGCATTGCATGAGTAGTTTCCAGTCGTATTGGCAGACGATATCGTTTGATAGGTTTTAGAGAAGTAGTTTTTTTGATAGAGTGGACTTCATGAATCTTTATCTCAAATACCGACCCAGGACTATTGACGAGCTAGATCTGTCGAGCGTACGCAAGTCGCTCTCAGACATGGTGAGCGCCAATAACCTGGCTCACGCCTACTTGCTGACAGGGCCAAGGGGAGCAGGTAAGACCAGTACCGCTAGAGTCCTGGCACGCATTGTGAACTGTGAACACAATGGGGAAAAGTTGGGTGAGCCGTGCAATGAATGTGGTGCGTGCAAGTCGATCCTGGAAGGTAGTGCGGTGGATGTCATCGAGATCGACGCCGCCTCTAACCGTGGGATCGATGATATCCGTGAGCTGAAAGAAAAAATCCGCTTGGCACCGTCGAGCCTACGTACGAAGGTCTATATCATTGACGAAGTCCACATGCTGACCACAGAAGCCTTTAACGCACTCCTCAAGACCCTGGAAGAGCCACCGAGCCACTCGCTCTTTATCCTGTGTACGACGGAGCTACACAAAGTGCCTGAGACCATTGTGTCGCGCTGTGTGCAACTGCAGTTTACCAAGGCCACGGCTGAGGAAATGCAGCGGTCATTTAAGCGCGTGATCAAAGGCGAGGGGAAGAAAGTGAGTGATGAAGCGCTCGTGTACTTATCCACTGCAGTTGATGGGTCGTTCCGTGACGGGGTCAAAATACTGGACCAAGTGCTCTCAAATAGCGACAGTGTGAGTATTGAGGAGATCGAGGCACTCGTGTCGGGACGCGCTGGATACAAAATCTCTGGACTGATTGAGGCGCTGGTTAAAAAAGATGTCAGTGAAAGCCTGACTAAACTGAGCGAGGCCACTATGAACGGTGTCGATCTGACCTACTTGCTCGTGAGTCTGATGCGGGGGATGCGGGACAAGCTGCTGACAGGAGGGGTAGAGATTGATGCGACTAAGCTGATATTCTCGCTGGATGAAGTGGCGAGGCGGCTGGCCACCAGTCTGGACGGGGAACTACTGATCCAAGTGGCGATTGTGGAGTGGTGTGGCTCCGCTGGCGCGGAGAATAATCAATCATCAAATGACAATAACCAATCTAAGAACAAGAAAGAGTCAGAAAAATCGGAATTAAAGAAAGCCGAAAAGCGAGAAGAAGAACAGGTGTCATCTCGAGCGGAGTCGAGAGATCCCTCCGCTTCGGTCGGGATGACGAGTGCAGTGTCTGATGCGACCGATATTTGGAAGCAGGTACTACTCAGTCTGGGTCAGAACAATCTGGCGCTCGATACCATCCTCTCTAAGGCCTGGCCCGGTACGATGCAGGGGAATGAGCTGACCATTTATGTGCAGTACGACTTTCACCGCCAGCAGCTGATGAGCGAGAAGAACTTGGTCAAGCTTGAAGAGATGATTACCAAGGCTGTGGGGTGTGCGATGAAGGTAAAAATTGAAGTCTCAATCCAGCAGCAGAAGAGTAACCCCCCTCCGCCGATGGCTTCGGAGGGGCACGGTGATACAATAGACGAAGCGATAGCAATATTTAGTTAAAGGAGAATCAGTATGTTTGATAAATTCCAACAAATGGGTCAGCAAGTGAGTCAGCTCAAGAAAATCCGCGATCAGGCAGTACAGATGCAAAAACAACTGCAGGCAGAAGTGATTGAGGTCGAAGAGAATGGGATCCGTGTCGTGATGACGGGTGACCAAAAAGTCGAGACCGTGACGATCGATGGCAAATACGAAGAGCGATTGGTCAATATCCTCAACCAGGCGATCAAAAAGTCGCAGCAAGTGGCGGCCAAGAAGCTCCAGGAGATGTCTGGTGGACTCAAAGGGCTGCTTGGTGGGAGCATGGGGCAATAGGTTAGCGGATTTGCGAGTTGTTGTTTCCCCAAGTCGAAAATCGGACATATTTTGCTGGTGCAAAATTCTCCTAGTTCTCGGCCTACCCGGCCTGCGCAATTTTTTCTTTTGGGAAACCAACATCCTCGCACTCGCTTTCATGTAGAATAACGTCTTATGAAGTTGCCTAAAATTGTTGAAGATTTAACCAATAGTTTTGAGAAACTCCCGGGGATTGGGAGGAGGAGTGCGCAAAGATTAGCTTTTTATCTGTTGCGGGTACCGCAGAGGGATCTAGAGTCGTTTGCAGGTTCCCTGACCAATCTGAAGAAACTGACCAAGATCTGTACTATCTGCCATAACCTGACTGATCAGGAGCAGTGCAGTATTTGCGGTGACCCTGGGCGAGATGCGAGTCAGGTGTGTGTCGTGGAGTCATTTCAGGACGTCATAGCGATTGAGAAGTCGGGGAGCTACAAGGGCGTCTATCATGTGCTCCATGGCTCTATTTCGCCCCTCAACAACATCGGTCCCGACGAGCTGTATATAGACACTCTGGTAACTAGGACTAAAAAGGGTATAATAAAAGAAATTATTTTGGCTACTAATACTAGCTTGGAAGGGGAGGCCACCGCACTGTATATTCAGCAAGCCCTAAATGGGCTGGATGTACAAATTAGTCGGATAGGTCGTGGACTTCCCACTGGTGTTGAGATAGAATACGCAGATGATCAGACGCTCATGCAGGCGCTGATGACGAGAAAGGTTATCTAATGAAATCATTAATACTTGGTACTTTTGCAATAGACGACATCTCACTGCCAAAACAAAATTTGAAGGAAGTCGTTGGTGGCGCTGCGTCATACGCTGCCTTGGCGTCAACCCTTTTTACTTCTACGAGTGTCGGAGGTGTGGCTGGGCATGATTTTCCCCAAGAATTCGTAAATAAATTAGTAAAAAAAGGAGTGAACGTTGACAACATTCAAAGGTCAAAACGCCCATCTTTTAGGTGGAAAGCACTTTATAGCAATGATTTGGTTGATTTACAAACGACTTACCAGTCAATGAATGCAGCGGAGGATTTGGATATCGAGAAGATCGACTCAACTTCTATGAATGTAGCTAATACAGTATTTTTCTCGAACTTGGATCCTGCTGTACAGCTAACCATGATTAATAAAATACCTGAGCATACAATCAAACTATTAGACAGTATGGATTTGTGGATTGTAGAGAAACGAGAAATATTAAAGCGTGTTCTCAAAAAAGTTGATATCTACTTTGTAAGTGTTCAAGAAGCTAAATTATTGGTTGGTAAATCTTTGCCTATTCATGAAATGGTAAGCGAAATAATGCAGATGGGTCCTAAAGTGGTAGTGATAAAAAAGGGTCACAATGGCATGACTATGTTCGGAGTATTTGGGACTTTGTCTATTCCGAGTTATCCGATGGTCAATGTCATTGATCCAAGTGGTGCAGGGGACAGTCTGGGTGGTGCAACAGCCGGTGTTTTAGCTAAGCTCGGAACATTTGATTTTGAGTCAGTTGCGACTGCCTTGTTTATGGGATCAGTTGTTTCTTCTTTTGTAGTTGAAGGATATACACTTGATCCATTATTAACTTTGACTATGGACGAAGTGATGAATCGCGCGGACATGTATTTGAAGCAATTGCCAAGCAAAACACTATTATTATTGGATAGGTTATAATAAGGGGCAGGTAATATGAAAATATATTTCACAGGCTCGCTTCACAACAAAGACATAGATAAAGAGGTATACGAGAAGATTGTTGGTTTGTTAGAAACCAGTGGACATGAGGTGCGTTCCGATCATATTCTCAAAGCCAAACAACCAGATTTAGATTCACAGTCGGCTTCTGATCGCAGCATATACTACGAGAAATTACACAAGTGGATCTCTAGCGCAGATTTAGTCGTTGGCGAAGTTTCTTATCCTTCAACAATTAATATCGGACATGAAATTTCTTTGGCTCTCGATAAAGGTAAACCAGTTTTGGCTTTGTACCAAAAAGGAAGAGCGCCAGGAGTAATGCAGGGTATAAAGTCAGATCGATTTATGCTCGTAGAATACACCTTGCCGGAACTAAAGAAAACGCTGGACTATGGTTTAGACGAGGCATTGAATCAGGTTGACGTTAGATTTAACTTTTTTATCTCTCCGCAAATTGGTAGATATTTGGATTGGGTATCACAAAAGAAAAGAATCCCTAGAGCTGTTTACCTGCGGAAATTGATTGAAGAGGAAATAAAAAGCAATAGCGAATATAGTGAAGTGAAATAACATGGCGAGGAAAAAAACCAGGGCCGAGAAGATAGAAAGTGGGTATAGACTCAAAAACTTTAAATTGGCGGCTAGTGAACGCACTGCCGTAAAAGACGCCAACGAATTTGGATATCTATCGAGTGAGTATGTGGTGAAAGATTTATCTAAGACACTTTTGTATACAGCCATCATTTTGGGATTGTTGGTGTGGGCGCAGATGAGGTTGGGATAGAGTGATTCACTCGGAGTAATCGATTTTTCGATGCCTGTCGGACGCAAATTTTGATCTCCGGTACATGCTGCTTGCGCGCCTGTAATGTCGACAAAATTTCATCCGCCAAACATCTATGCCTCGGTGTATATTGGTAGTATGAGCGTTTGGAAACAAGTAGGACAGAGTTTGTCGGGGCTGGCGAAGCACGTGGTAAAGACCGTGGTGGCAGAGCCCATGGAGGTGGTGAAGGATGCGGTAGGGCAGAAGATGGAACAGGGGGCACAAACTACACAGCAAGCGGCACCGCAGACCCCGGCAGACCCCATGGTTGACCTGGCTAAAGCCGGGTTTAAGACGCAAGACGATTTCCAAAAATATGCCGGGTTGTCAGAAAAGAAAGACGATATCGAGCTAGCGCAAATCAGGGGCAAGCTGGTGCGGGAGTGGGGACTGGATACTACGGTAGAGGGTGGGATGCAGCGGGCGCGGATGGAGTATGAACAAAAAGAGGAACAGCGCAAAAAGGTCGAGGAGAAACAAGAAGAACAGAAGAAGGAATTTGAGTTCCAGAAGAAACAGCAGGAGGATATTGGGCTCAAGGCGGCACAAGGGGAGGCGAGTGCGGAAAATAAGGCGTGGGGAGCTGGGTAGACTTAGTAAGTTTGCTGTCACGTCAAAGTGAAAACCGGCTGTATTTTTCTGGTGAAAAATCAGCCTCTAACTCGGCTCGTCAGCCTGCGTAATGTTTTCTTTTGACTTTAGACATCAAACTTGTTTAACTACCCAGCGAGTGTGGTATAGTGTTTTTATGAACAATAATTTGTGTTGTACATGTCCATGCGGTGATGACGGGGAGTGTACTTGCTGAAATAATTTTTCAAAAATAACAAGACATAGATCCCCGGAAGGGGATTTTTTATTTGCCAAAATGAAAGGATCATATGAACCAAGTCAACAAATTTTATCTCAAACAAGCGGTTTACCAAGTAGAGATTGATGGGCAGGAGGCGGCACTACTGTTAGATTATAGTGGCAACAAGTATGAGATAGTAGGGGAGGATAATCCCAAAGTTGTAGAGATTGCTCAGTTGCTGCTGGGCAAGAAGCACAACGTGAATTTTGCCTACAAGTTTAATGGTAAAATTGATGAGGAGAATTTATGAAATTATTTAACTCGCTATCGCGTAAAGAAGAAGAAATTGAGCCAAGAGAAGCCGGGAAAATTGGGATGTATACTTGTGGACCAACTGTTTACTCTACCCCCACCATTGGTAACTTTCGTACCTATACGCTAGCTGATATTCTCGTGCGGTCGCTGAAGTACAGCGGCTACGACGTTAAAGATGTGATGAATCTGACTGACGTAGGCCATCTGACGGGGGACAATGAAGGAGACTCGAGTCAAGGTGAAGATAGGCTGGAGAAGGCTTCGGCCAAAGAGGGGAGAACTGCTTGGGATATCGCCAAGGGCTATAGTGACGAGTTTTTGGAGCAGATGAAGCTGCTCAATATTATGCTGCCGAGCGTGGTATGCAAAGCCACCGATCACATCCCAGAACAAATCGCGATGATCGAAAAGCTAGAAGCCAAAAGTTTTACCTACAAAATCACCGACGGGATCTACTTTGATACAGCTACCTTTGAATCTATGGGATTCAAGTACGGAGAACTCTCCAATCTCGACGAAATGAAAAAGGGGGCAAGGCTCGAGCCTAACCCAGAGAAAAAGAATCCCCGTGATTTTGCGCTGTGGAAATTTAGTCCCTCGGATGGGACTAAAAGGCAAATGGAGTGGCAGAGTCCGTGGGGGGTGGGATTCCCCGGTTGGCACATCGAGTGTTCGGCTATGGCTACCAAGTACTTGGGTGACCAATTTGATATCCATGTGGGGGGCGAGGATCTGCGCTCTACCCACCACCCCAACGAAATAGCCCAAGCAGAGGGAGCCACCGGCAAACACCCGTTTGTGGCTACGTGGGTGCACGGGGCATTTCTGCTGGTGGATGGTGGACGGATGGGGAAGAGTTTGGGGAATGCATATACTGTGGCAGATATTGTGGCGAAGGGGTATGACCCGCTGGCTCTGAGATACTTTTATATGGGCGGACATTACCGCAGGCAAATCAACTTTACCTGGGAAGCGCTGACCTCGGCGCAAGTAGCACTCACTAAACTACGCGAAGCGTATAGAGCTGCCAATGATGATAAAACTGATAGGACAGTGCTGTCGAGCGAAAAACTGGCCAAAATAGAGGAGTATCAAAATGATTTCCAGTCTGCTCTCGAAAATGATTTGAATATGCCCGAAGCACTGGCGACATTGTGGGAAGTGATCAAGAGTAATATACCAAACTACGACAAAATAGATCTTTTGAGGCAGTTTGATAGAGTTTTAGGATTAGATATAGGAAAGGAGCAAGTTATGAAAGTTGATGAAATGATACCTGAGCAGGTGGAGAAGCTGATCGAACAGCGCGAAGCGGTGCGCAAAATGCGTAACTATGCTGAAGCCGACAAAATCCGACTGGATATCGAAAAGCTGGGGTACCGACTGGAAGATAAAGGGGGAAGAACCCGTGCGATCAAGATTTAGTTGGTTGATACTGCTTCTTGTAGTCGTAATTTCTTTTGTGGTCTGGTGGGGTGTATCGAACCGCCAGGGCGGGACGATATTGAATCCACTGGGTGGTAAAGAGGTGGTACAGAAGGAGTTGCCTTACGCCAAGTACAGCTTTGAGAATTTGGCTAAACGTGGAGGGGTTGCCAGTAGAATTGAAGTGGTGGGCAACAAGTTTTATTACCAGAGCGAAGGGAGAAGGATTAGTGGAGAGATCAACCTGCCCTTCGACTACGCTCAGGGTCTTCGACCTGTCGTGGTGATGGCACGGGGTTACGTGGACAAAGAGATCTATAAAACGGGGATGGGGACGCACAACGCGGCCGTGGTCTACGCCAAAGCTGGCTACATTACCTTGGCTCCTGACTTCTCTGGCTATGGTGAATCTGATCCGGAAGATTCTAATGCACTGGGGGCTAGGCTGGTGAAGCCGGCAGAGATTCTAGACCTGCTAGCCAGTCTGGGTTCATTACCACAGGCGGATCTCTCACAAGTTTACTTGTGGGGTCACTCTAATGGTGGACAAATCATGCTATCGGTTGCAGAGATTCTGGGGATGAAGCCCCTACAAGGTGTAACCTTGCGGGGTCTCACCTTGTGGGCGCCGGTCTCGAAACCGTTCCCGTACAATATTTTGTTTTATACCGACGAGGCGAGTGATAGCGGCAAGTGGCTACGAGGAGAAGTTGCAAACTTTGAAAAAGACTATGATGTGTTTAACTATTCTATAGATAGATATCTCGACCAGATATCCGTGCCAATGCAACTACATAAGGGCAGCGCTGATGAAGCAGTGCCACAAAAATGGAGTGACGATCTGGTTAAAGTGTTACGGGAAAAGGATAAACAGGTGACCTATTATGTCTACCCTGGAGCTGATCATAATATGAGACCGGCGTGGGACACGGTAGTCGCGCGCGATGTAGAATGGTTTAATCAATTAGCAAAGGAGGCACCATGAAACTAGGTTTTGTCGGACTGGGGAAAATGGGTAAAGGACTGGTGCTGAATATGCGGGGGAAAGGGATCGAAGTACTGGCGTGGAATAGGACTCCAAATGAAGTGTCGAACGTCGAGAGTATAGAGGCGATGGTCAAACAACTAGAGACCGGTAAACGAGTGATTTGGCTGATGGTACTATCGACCGCCACCGATGCGATGCTGGCTCAGCTTAAACCATTGCTCGCGCCCGGCGATCTGATTATCGATGGTGGCAATGTCTTTTACAAAGATGATCTGCGCCGGGCTAAAGAAATGGCGGAGGCAGGAATATTGTATATGGATATTGGGGTATCTGGCGGTCCCAAGGGTGCCCGCGAAGGAGCCTGTTTGATGATTGGTGGTGACAAAGCTAAATACCAAGAGCTGATGCCTTTGTGGGAAGCGATCTCATCTCCTAAAGCTTACGAATACTTCGGATCTGTTGGTGCTGGGCATTTTGCCAAAATGGTACACAACGGGATTGAGTACGGCATGATGCAAGCAATCGCTGAAGGTGCAGCCATCATGAAGGCCAGCCAGTTTAACTTTAACTTGGCCGATGTGTTTAAGTTGTACAACAACCGTTCCGTCATTGAGAGTAGACTCGTGGGCTGGGCACAGGAGGCATTTGCCGAGAATCCGGAGCTGAGCGAGACCTCCTCCCAAATTGGACACCTCGGTGAAGGAGAGTGGACCGCTAAAACTGCTAAAGAGTTGGGCATTGAAGCGCCGGTGATCCAGGCTTCATTTGACGTACGAATTAAGTCGGTTGATGAGCCGGAAAACTTTCGTAATAAAGTGGTCTCGGCACTGCGGGGCAAATTTGGTGGGCATGCAGTACGGCCAGGGGAATTGACACTGCTCTAAAAGTAGAGCCAGGAACGATCGTCACGCTCTATTAGCTCATCGGCTTCTTTGGGTCCCCAGGTACCACGCTCGTAGATAGATGGTTGCATCCCGTGCTTTTTGGTGATGATGGCATCGGTAAAGACCCACTGGGCATCGATCTCGCTTGCGTCATTGAAGTAGGTTTGGTTGCCCTCTATGGCATCGAGGAGGAGCTTCTCGTAGGCGTCCGGGGCAATGCCATCGCGTCCTGTGGCGTACTCAGTTCTGTCACCTGTTGCACCACTAATTAAAGTAATGCCTTCGTTTGCTCCGCCGATACGATAAACCAATTTATCGGTATTTTTGAAAACAATTACTACCTCTGTGGCGGTAGTTGTGAGGTATTTACCGCCCCTAACATAAATGGGGACACCGCTAAAGCGGTCGTTGTCGATACTGGTTTTGAAAGCAAAGTAGGTCTCGGTATCGGAGTCTGGTGCGACGCTTGGCTCACCGTGATATCCCTGATACTGGCCTAAGATTAGTGTATCTGGGTCGGGTACGAGATTTTTCAAAATGTCGATGCGTTCCTTGGTTACCGTGGCAGGGGTAAACTCGGTGGGTTTGTTCATGGTGGCGAGGGCGATCATTTGCAATAAGTGATTTTGACCCACATCTTTAATGGCGCCGTTTTGGTCGTAGTAGGGGCCACGCAGTCCGATGCCATAATCTTCGAGGGCAGAGACCTGGATATGATCGACAAATTTTTTGGTAATTTTTGATTCCAGCGGGCTACGATTGAAGCGGAAGTCGAGGACGTCGTGAAGTGTATCTTTGCCTAGATAGTGGTCGAGGCGGAAAACCTGGTCTTCGACAAAGTACTCGGCCAGCAAGTCGTTTAACGCTCGAGCAGAGTCGCGGTCGGTGCCGATAGGCTTTTCGATGACCAGTCGCGTCCAACCGTTCTTTTGGCCGGTGAGTCCAACTGATTTTAAATTGCGGAAAATGGTCTCGTAGAGGGAGGGGAAGGTAGCCAGGTAGTACATCCGATTGGTGGAGTGGGGAGAGGACTTGATGAGTTCTTTGAGTTTGGTGAAGCTCTTGGTGTCGGTGAGGTCAGCAGACAAGTAGGAGAGATGAGAAAGTAGTTTTTGCTCTACAACAGGGTCAATATCATGGGTATGGTGGAGGTTCTTTTTGCGTAGTGTTTGGCTAATGAAAGTGTGAAACGCGGAAAGGTCCATGGGGGTGCGACCTACACCAATAATTGTAAAGTCTGCGCCGACTTTGGACTCGGCCACGAGATCGTAGAGGGTGGGGATCAGCTTGATCTGAGCTAGGTTGCTGGTGATGCCGACAATGGTCAAGATGAATGGTTCCATGCACTTGAGTTTATCACACCAAAGTGGGAGGATAGGGGCATGAAAGGCCTAAAACCAGCACTGGGGATAGTAGGATATATTTCTCTATTTACGGTTTTTATTACGTCTGCTAACAAATTTATGCCTGGACCTGATCCAGCCTGGGCTCCGCTCGTATTTTTAACCATGTTTTGTTTTTCTGTCTTGACCTGTGGTCTGATTGTGTTTTACCAACCATATATGTTGTTTATAGATAAGAAAGGTAAAGAGGCGGGGCAACTTGTTCTCGCTACTGCCAAGTGGCTAGGGATTTTTCTGGTGGTGATTGTTGCCTCTGTGATGGTAATGGTTTCGAGATAATTAGCTATATTGAGTGATAGTTTGCATTATTGACTTCCGAATAGCATAGTTTATAGTGAGGTTGTAATTCTTTCCTGCCCCCTGGTTAGTCTGAAGGATTGAGTTGTTGGATGCGGTGCATAGTACAGAGTAAAAAAGTGCTATTGAGAGGGGGTGAATAAAAAAACATATGAAAAAAATTCTAATGAGTTTGGTAATGATTGCTTTGGTTGGGTCTGCTACTGTCGGAGCTACGGCCGCTTACTTTAGCGACACGGAGGGGATTGCGAATAATACTTTTACAGCGGGCCTGTTAGACCTAGAACTGGGACAGACTTCTAGTTTGCCCTTTAACGTCACAAACGTAGTTCCTGGTCAAACTGGTCAGGGTAAAGTAACCCTTACTAACGTGGCAGGAAGTATAGACGGAAAGTTAGACGTAAGTTTAACTAATGTTATCGACAATGAAAATGACATGATAGAACCTGAAACCCAATCAGTAATGGGAATTGGTGGTCATATGACAACTGGTGATTATGCCGGCAATGGTGGCGAATTAGATTTCTTCTTGCAATTCGCAGCATTCATTGACGTAAACCGGGATGGAATCTTCAATACTGGAGATATCCAACTAGCATATGGTGGGCAAAAAAGCGCGTATCCAGGTTTCTGGGGAGGCGATTTCCACTATAGTGGACTATATGGCATGTTGCCTGGTTGGAATGACGTAACAACCTTAAGTGGTGGTCAATCAGTTGATCTTGTTGTAATGTGGCAGGTTCCCACAGAGTCAACGGATGCCAATTATAGCCAAAATATGGCGATGACTGATAGTTTGGGATTTGATGCTGGGTTTTTACTCAATCAAATACACTAATCTACCGCGGGTAGGTTTAGCGGTTGCGCAAAGAGACGTCTTTACGCAACTAACTAAGCTTATGAAAAAAATAAAATTGAAGAAAATCAAATACAAAAAATTGCTCCGCAAACTGGGTAAACTGGTGTATGGCCTCATTTTCGGGGTCCTGGTGGTTGTGGGTGGAGCCATTGCGATCTCGGGATTAAAAATCCCCGGCAACTACAAACTCTTGACGGTCCAGTCGGGATCC
>CAYILS010000017.1:0-12697 GCA_964364325.1 uncultured Pseudomonadales bacterium | reverse complement strand
GTACACTGGACCTTGGCTCGGGTGCCGTCTTGGCGGCGGGGGGGGGGCGGGGGGGGGGGCGTAGGACAATCGAACGAAACAGTCTCCCCTACTTTTGACTGCTCTCCAGTTTTGACCCAATTTGGTGATCCATCAGGCGAGCGCGAGAGCGACTCGGTTTCACTGGCTGGCTTGGGGAGTGAGGTGGTGCCATAGGTTATGCTATCGACTAGGTCGTCTCCCCTCCTGAAGTTGACAGTATCGCCGGCGTTGTTGAGCCAGCTAGAGGTCAGGATGATGAGCTTGTAACTATGGGGGCCGATCTGCTCAGCGTCACAAAAAGACTTTTGCTGACTATCAGAGCCAAAGTCGATGGCGTGCTCCTTGAGTGAGGCGGAGGCTGAGCTCGTATTGTATAGCTCTACCCATTCCGGACTTGAGACTGGACTAACTTCGTTGACGACCACTTGAGCGTGCGCTGGAGCTGTAGAGAGGAGGAGTACCACGAGCATTAAGCAAAACTTACTCATTTATCTACTAGTTTAGAGAATTACCTGCCGCTTGTCTATCTTCTAAAGGTGGGCATACATAAGTAGCGACCAAAGAACCTGAAGCAGGTCTTGATCGGAGGTTGTTGGATCAGCACTGGGCGAGGAGTAGGCGTAGATGAAGCCGATACACAAGTCATGATTGGTTCGCACGGTGCTTTGACACACTTGGGCTGCTCAAGCGTACAACCTACTGGCAGCGGATTCTTGGTCACGGGGGCTTTGCAGATCTTAAATGGATCGGCACAGAAGTCGGCCTTGGCACAGCTATCGGTGTAGGTCAGACAGGTACCCGTCTTGGTCATACAAGTCCCCTTCTCGGTCGCGCATGCTCTGGGAGTAGATGTAGGAGTGGGCGTCGGGGTTGGCGTGGGAGTGGGGTTGGATGTTGGTTTGGGACAAACCTCTACCGGCGCACATTCACCTCCAATGAGAGACTTGGCACAGAAACTCTTTTCCATGGTACACCCAGGTCTGGCGGTGGGAGCGGGAATGTTGATCGTAAGATAGGTGGTCGGCTCACAGTTAAAGCTCGTGGATCCAAGCGTTCCACTAAACTGAATGCCAGTATTACCGATTCCAGTTTGGGCAGGAGATAGCATCTCTAATACGATTGTCATGCTTGGCAATGCTTTGGTAGAGGCAGCATCGATTTGGAATTTTTCTTCGTAACAAGCCAAGGTTTTACCGCCGGCGCTGAGCTGGCAGAGACCGCCCCACGATTTGACGTTGACTGGTTCTTTTTCTCCGTTGAGATTGGTAGTGCTGAGCTTGAGTGGACCACCGACACTGTATTTATTGGGATTGGTTAGTTCGACTAAATAGGCTAGCTGCTCGCCTGGATTTATAGAAGCACCGGATGGATTGATGATCTGTGACTCACTCCAGCCATCCATGCCAGCTGGGCGTTTGTATGTCTTAAGTATACAGGTAATGGGCTTGGCACTGGGATCTGCGGTTGGAGGAGGAGTCTGGGAGGGAGATGGTTTGGGAGTCGGTGTAGCGACGGGGGTGGGACTTATGCGTGGCGTAGTGCTGGAGGTCGGACAGTAGACCTGACCCGCGGGTAGTGCCATGAGCTTGCAGACTGCCCCGTCTTTGCAGGGGTTGGGGACACAAGAGGGTACTGGAGTAGGTGACGGTTGTGGGATAACTGACGGGCATGTTTGACCGCAATTATTCCTAGCCTCAGCTATGACTGCCTCTTCAGAGAAACATTTGCTTGATGAACTTTTTTCTGCATAAGCACCGTTAGTACATGTATAGATTGCCTTTTTGAACATCCCCTGTTGACTACACTCATCGTGGAATGAAATTGAGGCGATATTGGTTTTACAGGCAGAGCTCGTAGTTTGGGCAATCTCGGCTACCTTGGGTGATACTACTATGCTTTTGTACACAAAATATGAGGCTACAGCAATACCTAAGACAACCAAGCCGACGAGCCGAGATTTTTTGACGTGGTTTAATAGTCGTGTCTTTTTAAGTGTTTTTTTCATAAGCCTGTCCTACATTTCGCGCGGGCATTTGCCATAGCTTGAGTAATATTGACGCAGAGACTATTGTCAGAATATTTCTGACCACCTAAACAGGTATAGGTATACGATTGATAATGCAACTCTCCACAAGGGTTGGAGGCTGCAAAAGTAGCGAGTACTCCTGCTTCTGATGGCTTAGGGCTAGCTACAACACTTGGACTTGGTACCGGGATTGTGCCAGCAGCATAGGCTCTACATTCTGGCTGCGCTAGATCACCCTTACATGCCATCATCGTACAACCAGTGGTTTTGCCGTCTCTGACCATGCAGGTATTACAACCATCAAACCACGATGTGCAGTTGGCGGGAATGGTGGAGGTAACAGGAGAAGGAGCGGGTGTCTCGCCAGAGTAGGCTAGACATCTGGACATCGCCTGATCTTGAGTGTCCGATTTACAAGCCATTTTGGTACAACCAGTGATCACTCAATCTTTAACCATGCACGTATTGCAGCCGTCGAACCAAGAGGTGCAGTTGGGAGGGATGCGCGTGTTGGTCATAACACAGACACCGCGACCTGCTGGCTGCTTGGGGTCACAGAGACGACTCTTCTGACAACCGTCTGAGTAAGCTGTACAGGTGCCATCTAATCCTGTGCAGTTACCAACTTCCTGCGTACAGACTTCACCAATGGGTGATGGGGCTTGTGAGGGAGTGGGTGTATCACAAATTAGCATTGGATTACAGGGCTCTTGAATACATTGGACTTGCTTGTAGTAGCAACCTGGGGGAACTTCTTTGCGAATATCACTAACAGCAGGTTTTCCTGTACCCACGAGATTAATGTCCACAGGTGCAAAGAGCGAGCGGGAGAGTGACCAGATGCCTAGACCAACGGTGAGGACGAGGGCGACTGCAATAAATACACGATTCTGCCAGTTATGAGTTTTCTTGATAGTGAGCTTTTTTCGTTTGGGCATAGTGTTCAGCTTTATTTAAGAATAAAGTTTATTAGAAACTATGTCAAGCGGGAATAGTTAGTAGTTGACGTGCAGATAGTAGGTATCGTAGCCACCCTCTTGTTTGACCCTGACATAGATCAAATTGCCCCCGCCGCACTTCATACTGCCCTGATACAACTCCCCTGCTCGCACTGCTTTGACCGTCGAATTGTCGGAGATCATGTCGACACCGGTGTGGACATCCTGTGCATAGCGTGAAGAGTAGGCGGTATGACCGTACCCCTGGGAAATGCGAATTGGATCGTTAAGTGGCCAGTTCCAGCTACCGGTTCCGTTTTGGGCGGGGTCCGCATTGTCCCAGTTGAGTGAGGTATTTTTGAGTAGCTCAAAGGGGTTGTGACGAGTGCCATTTTGGGCAGTTTCAAAGTGGAGGTGCGTGCCAGTCGAGCAAGGTGAGGAACCCTGGATAATCGAGGCAATCCGTTCCCCCTCGCCCACGTTTTTGACTTTGACTTCTTTACCTAGTCCCGCGACGATACCTTGAATAGCGATAAGCTCTGCCTGGGCAGAAGCCAGGAGTTTTTGATACTGCGATTCGCTGTTTTTGGTTTCGGTGAGGAGTTGGTTTTTAGCACTAACCTGACTGGCCAGCGCTGCTTTGTCACTGTCGAGCTTTTTCTTGAGTGATTCGATCTCTGCCTGCTTGATCTCCTTGGTTTGCTTTTGGGTGTTGTAATTAAGACGTGATTTTTCTAGTGAAATGAGGATGCTACGGTCGTGATCGCGGATTTTTTTGGTGTACTCTACACCACGCAAGAGATCGGAGAGTCCCGTACTTTGGGCGATGATCTTGGCATCGTACGTGTTACGACGCATATACGTCTCGCGCACCCGCGAGATGAATAGTTTGGTGAGATCGTCGAGCGAGTAGTCGATACTGCTGATACGGCTGGTTAGATCGGCGATCTCAATAGTGACTTTGTCTAGCTGCGTGGCGGTTGCGCTGATTTTGGCTTGGGTTAATTTGATCTGAGTATTCAAATATTCGATCGCGGCTGCAAGTGTTTTGGCTTGGCCAGACAGCTGGGCCTTTTTGGCTTCACAGTCCTCAATATAGGTACGCAGAGAGCTGGCGTCTTTGGGGATCTCTTCCACGCACACGGCAGCCTGCACCGTGGGTACAGGAGAAGCTAGAAGATAGATGCTAGATGCTAGGATGAGGACAAGTAGAAATACCTTTTTCATCGACCGTAACGTCTGGTCGCAATCAGACTCGCCAACGCTCCTATCATACCGGCTAGGATGATCTCGGCTCCAAGCATGGCCAACATGACCATGGGAGCAACGGGGAGGATGACGATGTCCTGCAAAAAGGCGATGATATTGGGCGTCAGATAGAGGAGGGTAACGTATGACAGCCCCCAACCTACGACAGCACCAGAGATCGCATAGATCATCCCCTCACTCACAAAGGGTGAGCGGATGTACCAGGACGTAGCGCCCAACAGGGAGAGTGTGTTGATCTCGGCTTTTCTGGCGGTAAATTTGAGACCGAGAATCATGACGATAGTCGTGAGTGAAGCAAAAATAAGCAGACCTGAGAGGGCGATACCGGCGATCCTGACCCCACTCACCCATTTGCGCAGTGTATCAATTACATCCTTTTGGAAGACTACTTCTTCGACAATCTCGGCTTTTTGCATCAGGCTCGCGACTGACTCCAGGTCGTTGACGTTTTTGGCCGATACTTCAAGGCTAGCGGGCAAAATATCGGCGGTGACCATCTCGAGGAGCAGGGGGTTGTCAGTATTTTGATTGCGGTAGATTGCGAGGGCGTCTTCTTTAGAGAGATACTGCATGGCCTCTACAGCCACCATCTGATTAATGTCGGACTTGAGGGTTTCAACCTGAGCAGTCGTGGTGTCGTCTTTGAAAAAAGCGGTAACTTGCGGGCGAGACTCAAAGAATGCCAGCATACTGTGAGCCCCTATTACCACAAGTGCAAAAACACTGACAATATAAAACGTAACGGAGGTCATAAAAATGGCGGCAAATGATTGGTAGGGCGAGCGTCGGATATGTTTTAGGACGGTATTTTTTTGCGCCATAGTTACTCCTCTTTTGGTGTTACGTCCTTCTCTTCGGATTCCCCGGTTTTGACGGTTTCTTGCTTTTTGTGTGAGTGGTGCTGAGCCGAGTCGTGGACTAGTTCTCCCTCACTGAGGCGCAGTCGACGAAGCTTGAGTTCTTTGACGAGCTCGAGATCGTGCGTGGCCATGACCACAGTGGTACCCGCTTCATTGATATCCTGCAGCAGCTTGATGATGGATATACCTGTCTTGGCGTCCAGATTGCCAGTGGGCTCGTCGGCAAAGAGGACTTTGGGTTGGGGTGCCAGGGCACGAGCGATGGCGACTCGCTGCCCCTCACCGCCGGAGAGTTGGATGGGGAAGTAGTTGCCCTTGTCTTTGAGGCCGGTAAGCTCGAGTAGTTCGTTGCGCCGCTTTTTGATGATGTCACCGGACAAGCCGATGATGTCGAGGGCGAGGTCGATATTTTCGCTGACAGTCCTGTCCATGAGGAGTTTGAAGTCCTGGAAAACGACACTGACTTTGCGCCTGAGCAGAGGGATATTTTTGGGGGCTATTTTGCTGATATCGTCGCCGTCGATCACGATTTTGCCGTGGGACAGAGGCAAGTCGCGGATGACTGCGCGCATCATAGAAGTCTTTCCGGCTCCCGAGTGCCCCTCGACTATGACAAACTCACCTTCGCCGATGGCAAAGGAGACGTCTTTGAGTGCGTGTTCTCCGTTACCGAAGGTGATAGTTGCGCTGTCGAAAACAATCATATGTTAGTTAAAAGTCCTTACTGTCTTACAACTTGCAAGACGACACTACTCATTTTCCATTGATTCGGAGGCTGGGGCAGCATTGAGCTCATTGACCTTGAGGCGCCCGACGTCCATGAGCCAGCCGGCCTTTTTGCCCTGGTTGGTTTCTCCCCAAATGGTAACCCTGTTGCCTACCAAGAGGTCGAGATCAACGACAGACGAAGTGACGTAAACCCACTGTGACTTGTTGTCACCGCGCTCGAGGTGGTGGGACCCTTCACCGTCGATACCTCCTGCCATGAGGATGCCCTCGGCTTGGTCGCGGAAGGTCTTCTCGTCCGCCGAGCCAAATGTATCGCCGACTTTGACGTTGGTGGCGCTCGTGAGCTCCTGGGTGGTACCGGTCATCGTGGGAGCGGACCCGTCTGCCAAGAGGAGTTGCTTTTGTGCCAAGTAGAATCCGCTACCTATCCCTAGTAGCACGCCGACAATGACAATGATGGGCATGACTTTGCTTTTTGATGATGATTCCATAACACTATCCTCCATAGTACTTACATTGGTATCTGCTGTTTCGAGTGACTGTACAACAGTAAATTGTTTGAGATCGTCCATGTTAAGTCCTCCATTTATTATCTGTGAAGCTACTATAACAGATGATGGAGGACAAATCCAAAATCACAAATTCTCCAATTCTCAAATTAGAGGAGCATTTTGAGCTCGGCCTGGATGAAGGCATCAAGGTCGCCGTCTAAGACTTGCTCTGCCTGGCTGGTTTCGTGCTGAGTGCGGACGTCTTTGACGAGTTTGTAGGGGTGGAGGACATATGAGCGTATCTGATTACCAAAGCTCGCCACCTTGTACTCCCCTTTAGCAGTACTAATCTCGGCAATGCGCTTGGCTTCTTCGATCTCCCACAGCTTGGCTTTGAGCGTGCGCATACAGATGTCGCGATTGGATTGCTGGTAGCGCTCCTGCGTAGAGACGATCACGATACCGGAGGGTTTGTGGATGAGGCGCACGGCAGTTGAGACTTTGTTCACGTTTTGGCCACCATGGCCACCAGCGCGGAAGAACTGCCACTCGACGTCTTCGTCTCGCACTACCACATCAGGCGTATCTTCTTCGACTGCGGGCAAGACTTCGACTAGGGAAAAGCTGGTTTGGCGGAGGTTGTCGGCGTTAAAGGGAGACTGGCGCACCAGGCGGTGGGTACCCTGCTCCCGTTTGAGGAGACCGTAGGCGTTTTTGCCTTTTAACTTGATGGTTGCGGACTTGAGGCCGGCTTCATCACCTGGCGTTTCGTCGATCACTTCGTATAACCAGCCCTTGCGCTCAGCATAACGCAGATACATACGATAGAGCATCTGGGACCAGTCCATGGCTTCCGTCCCACCCGCGCCCGCGTGGATCGAGAGGATGGCGTCAAGGCCATCGTAGCGGCCAGAGAGGTAGGTCTGCATCTCGAGCTTGCCTAGGGCGGACTCGGCAATGCCTACATATTTATCGACTTCGTCGCCCAGTTCCTGCGCGGTCTCGGCGTCGCTAATGGCGGACTCGACTTCTTTGTGGGTGTCGAGTAAATCGTTGATTTCGGAGAGCCTTTGCGATTTTTTCTGCGCGTCTGGGTTACCCCAAAAGTCGCCTGCTTCCATTTCTTTGAGTAGGTTTTGCTTTTCGACTTGGATTTCTTCCAGAAGAAGTTTGGTACTAAGATCGTCCAGGCGGCTGCGTAAATCTGACATATAGGGATTATATCAGGAGAGCAGAGCTTTAACTCGGTCGATGTTGGCTTTGTCCGGACCCATACCTTCGAGGCCGGGAACTTCTAGAATCAGAGGAAGATGAGCAAATTTAGGGTGATTGATCAGATTATTGAGGCCGTCAGTACCGATAAAGCCGTCACCGATATTCTGGTGGTTGTCACGGCCAGAGCCGAGCGGCGTTTTGCTATCGTTTAAGTGGAAGAGTTCGATTTTGTCGAGACCAATCGTTTTTTCGATCTCGGTTATCCACATCTCCAGTCCGTCCGTGGTTGTGAAGTTATAGCCGGCTTCGAAGGCGTGGGCAGTGTCGAGACAAACCCGTAGGCGAGGACTGGGGATGGCGCCTAAGATATCTTTGAGCTCGGGAAGGGAGCCAATTTTACCCTGTTGACCGGCACTGTTTTCCAGTAGGAGGATTGATTCTGCGGGAGTATTGTCCAAGACTTCTTTGATCGACGCAATCACCTGAGCTTTATCGTGCTCCCAACCTCTACCCTGGTGCGACCCGATGTGGAGGACTACTCCGGCTCCGCCAATGGCCGCTGAATTTTTCATGTCGGTAGTGAGGGCGGCAATCGACTTGGCCAACATCTCGGGGTTGTCGGTGGCCAGGTTGGTCAAATAAAGCGCGTGGATGTAGACGAGGTTTAAATCATTTTTGACTACGAGTTTTTTAAAGTCCTCGGTGACGCTTGCTGGATACAGCGAGCGCGCCCACATCCGAGGGCTGCCGGCAAAAATCTGGATGGCGTTGCCTCCAATGGCTAGCGTGTTGGTGATAGCGTTGTTCAAGCCGCCGGCATTACTAACGTGACCACCTATGCGCCTAATCATAAATTCTCCAATCTTAAATTCTCAAATTAATTAATTGTTGATTTATTTTCATATTCTTCGACGATACCGCGGCAGAACTCGTACTTAATTTTCTCCGCTTCTTTGCGTGGGAGATCTTTTAATGTCTCCGTGGTTTTGTTAACTAACTCATTGATAATCGGCTCCGACTTGCCGCTTGTGGCATTACTGAGTAGCTCTTTGCCGTTTTCATAGGTAGTCTCAATGCTGGCACCTAAAACTGCGGCAATGTCTGCCAGCTTACCACTCGACTGGATAATAATGAGTTTGTTTTGAGGCGGTAGGGACGAGGTGAGCTCATTCCCCGGACTCGTGGATTGGCGGTAGTAGATATAGCCGCCATAGATGATGCCGGCGAGGAGGATAAGACCCAGTAAACGCTTCATGGGTATAAGTATAGCCTACTCGTAGCGCAAGGCTTCGATTGGGGAGAGCTGGGCGGCTTTGCGGGCGGGGTAGACGCCAAACACGATGCCGGTAGCCAGTGAAACACCAAAAGCTAACAGAATTGAATTTAAAGCTGGAGTGGCGGGGAAGAAAGCGCGGATGGCCAGAGCGCCAAGTATCCCCAGCAGGATACCCACCAGCCCACCGAGGGTAGAGAGGATGGCTGACTCGATCAAAAACTGGACCAAAATATTGTTGGGCGTGGCGCCAAGGGCTTTGCGCAGACCGATCTCACGGGTACGTTCGGAGACAGCCACAAGCATAATATTCATAATCCCAATGCCACCCACGACCAGCGAGATGGCGGCAATGCCGGCTAGTCCCACCGTGAGTGTGCCGAGGATGGTTTGGATGGTTTTGAGGATTTCGGCTTGGTCGATTACGGAAAAATCCTCTTCGTTGAGCCGTTTATTCATCACCTCTTTGACTTTGTCTTTGGCCCGCTCGATTTCTTTTTTGTCGGCAGCCTGGACCAGGATATAAGAGATCTTCTCTTGGCCCAGCGCACTTCTGGCGGTAGTGACGGGGATATAGACCGAGCTATCAATATCGGGACCGCCAAAACTACCACTACTCTTGGACTCGGCTACCCCCACTACTTCAAACTTGACCCTGTTGATAGTCACCGTTTTGCCTACAGGACTGACCCCCACGAATAGTTTTTCGGCAATTTTACTCCCGATCACGGCAACTTTGCGATTACTACTGACGTCGGACTCGCTAAAAAACCTCCCCGAGGTGGTCTTGGTACTACGTAGGTCACTATACTCGGGAGTGGTCGAAATGGAGAACCCTTTACGCTTGCCCTGGTCGGTGCGCACGTCCACGCTCCCCTCGATGACCGGCGCGACCTCCCCGAGCGGATATCCCAGACGCTTGATGGCAGAGACATCCCCCATGGAGAGTTTGGAGGTAGAGAGCGAGAGGGCGGCGGTCTCTTGGTTAAAGCCACCCTCTTCAGAGATAATCTCGCCGGGCGAGACAATGAGGAGGTTGGAACCCAAGGTTTCAAATTGCTTTTCCACGAACACGGTCAAGCCATTGCCGATACTGGTGAGCAAAATGACGGAGAGCACCCCGATCACTACACCGAGGGTGGTCAAAAATGAGCGCAGTTTGTTGCGGGAGATGGAGATCAGGGCTGAGCGGGCGAGAATAGTAAATTTCATTTTTTCCTCGTATCACTAATAATCTCACCGTCAAAGATTTTAATGGTGCGATGAGCCATTTTGGCTAGCTCCAGGTCGTGGGTGACAATGACGATGGTGCGGCCCTCAGCGTTTAATTTTTTGAGGATCTCGACCACTTCGTGGCCGCTTTTACTATCTAGGTTGCCCGTGGGCTCGTCGGCAAAGATCACGGCCGGATCGTTGACCAGTGCACGGGCGATGGCCACCCGCTGCTGTTGGCCCCCCGAGAGTTGATTAGGATAATTTTTGAGTCGATCCCCCAGACCCAGGTCAGTTAGGATCTGCTTTGCATAGGATGTTTTGTCGGAGGCAGACTCGCTATATAGAGTGGGCAAGAGCACATTTTCGAGGGCACTGGTGCGTGAGAGCAGGTTAAACTGCTGAAAAATAAAACCAATATATTGATTGCGGAGCTTAGCGGACTCGACTTCGCTTAAATCAGAGACATCGTGATCAGCGAGCTCGACCGTGCCAGTCGTCTGCTTGTCTAGGAGTCCCATGATATGCATGAGTGTCGACTTGCCAGACCCGGAGGGACCGACAATCGCGACTAGTTCGCCCCTACAAATCGTAAGCGAGATGTTTTTGAGAATTTCGAGTTTTTCTTCGCCTAGATCGTAGGTTTTGTCGACATAACTCAGGCGGATCACGATGTTAGCTGGCTTATTTTTTTCCACCTTCACTCCAGATTTCATAAAGTCTGCGTATTCCGCCGATTAATGAATCTGGCAGTTACGGCGGACTGCAAGATATTTATAACAGGATTAAGGCTTTTGTATGTAGACATGATCAGCAACTCCCAGGCCACTTAGTATTTCGACATTGCCGTCATTTTCGATCCCGGTCTCGATAGTCTTTTCCTCGTATTTCTTCCCTGATTTGACGAGCACCACGGTTTTGCCACCGCTCACGCTGAGCGCGCTAGAAGGCAAGGTGGGAACCGAGGATTTTTCGCTCAGGATGATGGCGGCGGTGCCATTGAGACCGAGGCGTAAGTCGGCGAGGTCGCTGGCAGGCAGAGATAACTTGACTTCGTAGGTGGTACCGGCGGAGGTTTCTTTGGGGGAGTAGGAGATGGAGTCAATTTTGGTTTCGAAGGTTTTGTCCGGATAGGCATCGAGGGTGATGATAACCTTTTGACCCACCGAAACACGTTTGAGGTCGGTTTCGTCGAGATCGGCGGAGAAGTAGAGCGAGGTCGGATCTACGACTACCCAAGTATCGGTGGGCGCTACTTGGACACTGGCGGTATCGATTGGGGAGTGGACCAGGACCCCGGCGATGGGACTGGAGAGACGAGCGAGCTTGAGCGACAAATCCAGGTACTCGACATCTCGCACTGTATTATCCAGCTGGTATTGGTTTTTTTCCAGGAGACGCTTGAGAGTGCGGGCGAGGTCGCCGTCCGGTACCGAATTGTCATTGTCGTCGATAGTCTGGTCAAACGTGCCCCTCTGGATAGCGTAGAGATTGAGTTTTTGGTCGAGCGTTTTCTGCAGCTGTCGGGAGTCGACACTGGCCAGGGTCTGCCATTTTTTGACCGTGTCCCCTTCTTTGGCACCCATGTAGGTAATGAGTCCCCCGGCGCCAAAGCGCAAGGTGGCTTGAGTGCCGGCCACTATCTTGCCCGAGAGCTCAAAAGTTTCGCGGATATTTCGTGACTCGACTGTATACTGCGTATATTCGACCTTTTTGTTTTGGGCAAAGCGGTAGACCCCAAAGGAGACGACGAGCAACACGACGAGCGTAATGATTTTGTGCGACTTGACCCAGTTAAACATGCGGATATTGTACTAGAGGTGGAAGAGTTTGCCAATAACCATACCGACCGAGACGGCAAACCCACCCAGCAACATCATTTTGATGGCTCTTTTGTAGGGGTGCGGTCGCCCAAAGTAGATGGAGGTGCCGTATCCTAGTCCCAGGAGACCAAGGAGAGAGAGGGCAACGGAGATAGCCACGGCGGTTTGGCCCTGGAAAAAGACATATGGAGCGAGCGGGAGGAGCCCGGCCAAGCAGTATGAGACGAGCATGGTGCAAGCGCCTTTGATGGCCTCGAGGGTTTGGGGCTTTTCGCCGGCCATTTCCTCGGTCGTTTCTTCGGTCAGGAAACTGCCGATCCCCATGGAGAACCCTTCGACCACAATGAGGACCAGACCGGTTGTGAGGATAGCGGCTTGCGAGATGTCGGCGGCGGCCACCCCGGCCAGGAGCCCGACGGTGCTAACCAGCGAGTCTTCGACCCCAAAGATAAAATTGCGGAGATATGTGTCACGTTTGGCGTGACGATGAAAAATCTTCCAAAGATGCATAATTTAACCTATTTATGTCCTATAGTGTCGGGGCGAGCAGAATTGAACTGCTGTCTCACCGACCCCATCGGCGAATTCTACCGTTAAACCACGCCCCGTAGTTATGTTTGTTATTTTAACATGAACAATCGATCTTGACTTTGTGGGTAATATTTGGGTAAATAGATCTATGATAGTTACGTGTGAGTATTGTAAAAACACCTTCGAGAGATCCAGTGGGCGCTATAACGAAGCAATTAAATTCCACTGGAAACAATATTGCTCACCCGAATGTCAGCGAAAAGGCAAAACAAATCAGGTCGAGTCTCACTGCTCAAACCCTATGTGCAA
>CAYILS010000016.1:0-13587 GCA_964364325.1 uncultured Pseudomonadales bacterium | reverse complement strand
CCTCCTAGTCCGGGCATTTTACCCGCTAGTGGTGCGTTTCGTTTGCGAACTAAGGAGAGTTGTCAAGGTGGGGTGGCGTGCGCAGAGGGGTGAACTATTTGAGAGTGTAATAGGTCGAGGGGCCGCCGGAGTGACGAATGAGTAAATTTAGATTGAGTAGATACGTAAAGTCGGCTGCGCGAGTGGAGTCGCCACGTTTGACTAGTTTTTTGTATTCTTTGTCACTGATTGTGGGGTGAGTACTGAGATAGGTGAGAATTTTGTGGTGGTGAGGTCGCAAATCCTGAGAGTTTTTGGCAGATACAGAGAGAATTGCTCCGACCCGGACTAATTCGTCGATGATGCCATCGGTAAAGTAAATGAGCCACGATGTGAAATCGATGCCAGGAGATAATTCGTAGTAGTCACCTTGTTCTCCGACGGTCGCGAAATATTTGGTGATGTTTTGATTGTAATAATTTTCAAAACTAAAAAGCTTGAAAGTATTGATGCCCAGCTTGGCTAGCAATATTTTGGTGAGTAACCGAGTGGTTCTGCCGTTGCCATCCATAAAGGGGTGGATAAGGATGAATTGTTTGTGGAAGATGCCAGCCAAGAGGAGTGGGTCGAGAGTATTTTTGGATTTATCGATAAATTCCATGAGGGATTTGAGTAGTAGTGGGACTTCTTTGTACTCTGGCGCGAGATAAGCTGGCTCTCTAGTTCGCGGGTCGTTTACCACGACAGGGAACTGACGAATATGTCCTGACTGAAAAGTGGGTAGGAGTCCTCGTGTTACACCCTCGTGTACCTTTAGGATGAGTTTTAGATCGATACTTAAGTTGAGAGTATCGATTTGTTCGTCTAGCCAGATAAGAGTTTGGTTGTAATTGACAACTTCTTTTTCGGAATCGCGCATCCGCGCGGGAGTGGTTTTAAGAAGTTTTTTAACTTCTGTGAGGGGGAGCGGGTTGCCCTCGATACTGGTGCTCGCGTGGGTAGAGAGTGAGCGAGCTGAGTTAAGTAGCTCCATCAGAATGGGTGCAGCAAAATGCTGGTTATTGAGGCCAGCGATCAATTTGTGGATGCGAGTGATGTTGTTGAGTAGATCTGGAGTTATGATGTATCTAGGGTCGTACATAAGACGATTTATAGACGATTATGAGACGCTTGTCAAGCTGATCGACACAGTCAAGGTGGGGTGGTTGACAAATATATTTGTGTATATTACGATGATATACGATGAGTACTCATCTCGATTTTAATCAGTTCAAGGATGTTCTTGGTTTTGACTGGGATGCTGGTAATCTCAATAAAAATTTAGTTAAGCACGAAGTCTCTTGGCAGGAGTGCGAAGAATCATTTCGTAATAGACCGATTATCTTGGCTAAGGATTTTAAACACTCTGGATTAGAAGAGCGTTATACGCTGTATGGCAGAACTGACCAAAACCGAAAACTAACTATTATTTTTACTCTCAGGAGAAATTACTTTCGAATAATTTCTGCCAGAGATCAAAACAAAAAAGAAAGGAGCGTTTATGAAAAACAAAAAGCTTAAGACTATTCCCAAGTTTAAATCTGAGGATGAGGAACGAGATTTTTGGGCTACTCATGATACGACTGAGTATTTTGATCTGCCCAATGCGATCGTCAACCCGGTATTTCCGAAGCTAAAATATAGTACGACGAGTATCTCTTTGCGCTTGCCGGTTAATATCTTGGATCAACTAAAGATGATGGCGAACAAAAGGGATGTGCCGTATCAATCATTTGTCAAAACTATTCTGGCTGATCGCGTGAATATGGAATATACGAGGTAGCGATGAAGTCATTGAAAATTGGAAAAAAGAAATTAAAACCTATTAAGATCGGCGGACTGGTTGGCTATAGATTGGGCAACATTCAAAAATGCTTAAAGCCTGAACAGTATAGTCGACTAAGATCGTGGTTGATCGGCCAGACGCTCGGCGATTTTCAACACGAACCAGTTGTGTATATCCACGATTTTGAGCGATTTATGCGAGATTTGCCCGTACTCGATTAGTGTTTTTTAATATTAAAATGCTCGTTTCTTTTTGGCGCGGGCGCCATCGGTGCGTTTGTAGTGCTCGCTCCAGTTGGCGCCTTTGGGTGGCAAGAGGTGATCGAGTTTTTCGTCGAGTTTGAGGAAGAAGTCGGAGATCTTTTGCACGCGGAGCATGCGGTCGATGACGGCTTCGTAGCCGTTACTGCCTTTTTTGAGGGTGGCGCTGATTTTGCTGACGGTCGCCAAACTGACTTTGAGGATATCGCAGATATCGCGCTGGGCGTAGCCTTTCTTTAACATGTAGGCAATGGAGAGGCGCTTGCCCAGCATGATCTGCTCGGTGGGGGAGAGTAGATCCTCGACAAAGTTGGAGGTGACGGAGGGGGAGGGGAGCGAAGAGAGGATAGAGAGGAACATGTCAAAAATTTGGCCGCTGACTTTGGGGGGTAGGTAACGACGCGAAACTTGGGTCATAGAGCTCCTTTCAACATAGCAATGACTGTAAAAATATACTGTTACTATGTTTTAAAACATTAGAACATGAATAAAAATTGGTGTCAAATAGATGTTTTCATGTTTCAGAACATGAAAACATTGTATGCTTGATAAGCTAAGGGATTACAGGTTATCCTGAACCTTTACACTGTGAGTCTATACCTAGGATAAATTTATCTACAATCCCAGAGAGAGAGTTGTCAAGGGAGGGTAAAATTTTGGGTTTTTTGAGGATTGATTGACATAATGTAGGTCAATGTGTTATATTGTGTTACATTGAAATAGAGCTGGGTGAGCTCCAGTGGGACGAGTTTAATGTGGAGCATATCGCGAAACATGATGTCTCGGCGAGTGAAGTCGAAGAGACGTGTGCCAATAAAATCTACATTGATGAAACTTATGGTGGAAGATATTTGTTAGTCGGAAGAACAAAACAGGGGAGAATGGTATCGATAGTATTAGTAAATGTTGGGAAAAATAAATATTATGCCGTGACTGCTCGCGATAGTAGTCGAGGAGAAAGGAGAAAAGTACATGACCAAGAAAGTAAGTAGAATACCGGTTTTTAAATCAATTGCTGAAGAGGCGGATTTTTGGGATACACACGATTTTACCGAGTTTGCGGACGAACTGACGCCGGTAAAAATGAAAGTAACGCTTGGCCAGCCCAAGGAGGAAACGTTGACCGTGAGACTGCAAACCAAATTGAAAGCGCGACTCGCAAGTATTGCCTCTGAAATGGGTGTGAATACCTCGACCTTAGCTCGGATGTGGATCGTGGAGAAGATAAAACAAGTTAATGCTACCTAAGGGTTAATGGTTGTGCCTGTCGCCTGTGTACCAGTCAAACATGTCTCTGCGCAGTTTGGCCATGCGGATACCATCGGGATGATAAAAGACCACGCCTTCGGCGAATATTTGTTCGTCTTTGAGGGCGTATTTTTTGTGCGCGAGACTGAACAAATAATCCTTGAACCACAGAGAGATGTTTTCGAAGGTTTTGGGATATTTGTGCCAAGAGTGGTAGGCGAGTGACTCTTTGGCGCGATAAAAGGGGATCCAGAGACGTTCTTTGATTTTGAGGGGATTGGCTTGAATTTTGTCTCCGACGGATTCACCAAAGTATTGGCCATCAACTTTCGGTAGCCCCCACCGCTGTGCCGTATTAAAAATACTGGGGATAATGGGTGAACCGCCAAATATTTCTAGCTCGGCAGTGCGATTGAAGATTTTTGAAACTTTCCCGTTTACGATGACGATACTAACATTGGTACCATCTAATTTCTCGACCGCTTGGACAGCTGGCTCATCAAAAACCCAATTATAATCAGGATTGATATTTGGGGTGACCACATAAATCCCATTGATTGTCTCGCGCATGAACGGCGACTCTAGCTTGGGCATGTCGACTGGTTTGGAGTATTTATTTTGGATCATTGGATAACCTTAAATGTTTTTTGGGGAGAGTATTGATCGCCTCATCAAAATCGGGTGAAATGCGGAGATCGAGTTTTTCTAACTCTCTTTTTTGCTCGAGATGTTTTTGATATACTTTTAGTCTTTGTGTAGCCCAAATGCGAAATTGAGTTCCACGTACTGATTTGACTCTGTATCCGACGGAGATAATCACGTCTAGGTTATAGTAATTGGTGGGTTTTTTGGCAAATTCGGAATTTCCGAATTTCTTAATTACGCTTGATTCGACCAGTTCGTTTTCGGCGAAGATATTTTTAATATGCTCATTGATAGTTGATTTGGCTTTATCAAACAGGCTCGCCATTTGATCTTGGGTGAGCCAGACGGTATCGCCATCAAAACGAACATCTAACTTGGTCTCGCCCGAGGGCGTTTTGTAGATGATAATTTGAGATGATGGATTCATAAGTTCATGCTATACCCAAATGATAGGCGAAGTCAAATCGCATGCCATGTGTCATGTGTAGTGTTGCTATGTTTGCCCCTACGGGTCCTTCGTAAAACATTGAAACACTAATAAAAGATGATGTCATGATGATGTCAATGGGTGTATTGACAATTGATGTACACTTTGATAAAGTGAGATTTGTGAAATACAAGATTGAGTTTAATGAAGAAAAAAACTTAATCCTAAAGGAAACTAGAGGGATTGGCTTTGAAGACATCATTGTCGCATACGAGAAGGGGCAGGTTATCGATGATTTGAAAAGTCGTAATCACCCAAACCAGCGGATACTGGTGATCAGGGTGAAACACTATATATACGCTGTTCCATACGTGGTGGATAGTAAAAGAAAAGTAATTTTTTTGAAGACTATTTATCCGAGTAGAGTGTTACTTAAAAAATACGGAAAGGAGAAGATATGAAAAAGCAAATAATGACTAATCCAAAGTTGAATAGGGATGAGGAAAAATTGGAACAGGAGCTAGAGAGGGGTGAATATGTAAGCGATAAAACTCAAAGTAGCCGCGAAATGTGGAGTGAGGCGATTGCAAATTACCGCGCCCTCAATCAGACAAAGCAGATGACGATGAGGGTGGACGCCGGTGACTTGATTAAAGTCAAAGCTAAGGCCAAGGCAAACAACATGCCCTATCAAACACTACTCAAAATTTTGTTTAAACAGTTTGCCGAAGGCAAGGTTTCGATCAGGGTGTAGATAGTGTAACTGAGTAATGGGGTAAGAAGGATTAAGTGACGATAGAATCGGTGATGCGGAAGTAGTGGGAGTGGGAGAAAGTTAGCTGGTCGAGGAGTAAATTTTTGAAGGCCACGAGAGAGTTTTGCTCGTAGAAAAGGAGGAGCGCATCGAGATATGTGCGTTCGTCGAGAGTGCGGTAGGAGACAGGGATAAGGTCGTGAGAGAGGAGGAGGGCATTGCCGATCAGGCGAGCCGTGCGTTTGTTGCCGTCCATAAACGGCTGGATGTAGGAGAGCAGGGCGACGGCGATGATAAATTTTTCGACCGGGTGCTTGGCGTTGTTAATGCAAGAAACAGTTTTTTCGAGGGCTAGAGAAATAATTTGAGGGTTAGCGGGGGGGAGATAAATCGAGCCACTGATACCGACTGCGTGCTTGCGCAGGCCAAGTGGAATAGGGAGATTATGGGAGAGAAGAGTATGGATATGGAGAATATATTTAAGAGTGAGATTGGAAGCACGAGGGGGGTGATTAAAAATATACTCGACAGCAGTCTTGTGATTGAGAATCATTTGGGCTTCACCGGTTGTTTTGTTTTTTGCATAACGACCCGCACTAAGTAAGGTAGCGGTCTCTGGGAGAGTGTAGGTGTTTCCCTCAATAGCAGATGATTTCCACGCAAAGTCAATCGTCCAACGCTCGATTTCTTTTTGCGTAACAAATGTTCCCAGCGTGTCTTTTGCAGTGCTTAGGCTACGCATGCTCGCGCTACGCTCTTCGAGGGGGGTAAGGAGGTGGTGGAGATGATCAAGGACAGAAGGATTAAAGTGGATTTCGCGGGTCAAATGGCGAGGCTTGGCAGTTGATAAAAGCGGGTTAAAATTGGCGAGCAAATATTGTGTCGAGCGACCGGAGCCGATGGTTTCGACTTTGCCAAGGCCTATTAGTTTGGTGAGGTCGCGGATGAGAGTGATGCGTGAGATCCCGGTTTTTTGCTCTAAAATGAGACGAGAATGAGGGCCGGTTGCGAGAATAGTTAGAATTGACTCCAGGCGTGGAGCGATTTGCGTATCATTTTTCATACGATTATCGTATCATTTTGAAACGATTTGTCAAATGGAGTGGTGTTACTGTGTTTTCCTCCTTCGCATTGCTACGGAAGGACACGGTAGAACATGAGGCAGAATGAATGAAAAAAATGATTATGATAAGGTTTGACACTGAGAATCGATATGTTTTATAAGTTTATTTACAATCCCAGAGAGAGGGAGGTCATGTATATTTCCAAGTTCAGCCATGATCATTCGTACGTTTTTTGCCGCGGCTTCATTTTGGTTCGCCCATCTAAGGAATTTTTGACTTGCTTCAACATCGTCCGCAACCAGAGAATATGCTTTCATGAACGCGCCAGCTATTAATGGCTCTTTCGGAGATAATGTCTCGTCCTCTGCGACGTATTGGTTGGTAGTGGTAAGGATTTGATTGGCAATTTTTTCCATAAAGCCCGTAGCTATATACATATTATTATTCATAATTACAGCTTTCCAAATATCTGTCTCAAGGCTTGCGTGAAGCTCTAATGCTGTGTTACGGCACTCATTAATATTGAATGATTTAGCCATAATTGTTATTACCAATGAATAAATATGACTGGATTTTCCCAGAGAGAGAGAGAGTTGTCAAGGAGAGTGTGATGAGATTGGTTTACAACGGCTAGTGTTTGGGAGCGTTACTGATGAGCTCAGAGACGAGTGGGGGGAAGCCTACAAGCTGGAGATAGATGGCGTGGGCTTGGGCGTTACCTGCAAAACTTCTGCTAATCTTGCAAGAGCTTGGGTAAGATCTATGAGGAGTGAGGCTGATTTGTTGTTCATATTAGTTTAAGTATAGCGTATTTTGGAGAGCAACATTTTTGAATTTGGGAGTAACAGTCGAAAAATCGACAAGATCAATCTTGTAGGGTAAATTGGACTGCGTGAAGGCGTCGGTAAGTTCAAAATAGGTATCAGGACTAATCTTTTGGGGGCCAATAATTCCAACATCAATATCACTCCACTTGCGATTGTTGCCGATGGCGCGTGATCCAAAAATGAAGGCTTTGAACTCCCGGGGATTGAGATGTTTGAAGATGGTAGTTTTGAGGAAGGCGAGAGTTTTGTCGTCGAGCATGAGTAAATTATAGCAGACGCGTATCTTACAGGTTCTCTCCCTGCCTGCCGGCAGGCAGGCCTGTAAAGTAGGGGTTGGAGTCGGTGGGACGGGAGTGTTACTGTGTTTTAGAACATGAAAACAGTTAGAGTTGAGAAAATTTAAGTGACTATGCTATCTGTTGTTCTGACCGCCGTGGCGGTGTAGCCGGTACTATCGAGCGTAATATTGTTGACGTTGAAGGGGATGATGCCTTTGCGTCTGACCTGAGTAGTGACGTCGCGGTCGGCGACGTAGGTAACGCTTTTGGTGATACTGGTGCTCGTTGCCGTTTCGTCGATGTAGGGAGCGTAGGCGGTATACGTATTGTCGTAGGTCGCAGGGAGGGTGTGGATGGAGTAACCGTCGCCCACGTCCCACTCGTTGTCGGTGCCACCGGTCAGGGGGGTATGGGTAATCGTATAGTCATCGCCTCCGGTATTGGTGATAGTGATGATCTGCGCCCAAGAGCCGGGAGTGCCGTCGGAGGTATTGCGAATCAAGTCGCCAGACTCGACGGAACTAAGGCTTGGATTGGTGTCGTAGAAAGTTCGACCCGTGACGTCGTCAATGGCGGTAATGGTGCCAGTGACCGCGGTTCGTAGCGTGAAGGTAGTGCCGGTCCAGCTGGCATAGCGGATATTGTGTTCAACTGAACCCGAACTGTTGCGAATACGGATACGACCAGCAGTGGGAGTGTCGGCGGGGATGGCATTGACCTGGAAAGTAGAGAGTCCGGCCGTGTTGGCCGTATTGTGAGAGGTCATATAGGTGCGGTTGATGGTGCCGATAGTGTCGGAAGCTCTAAAGACCGAGACCTTGTCGCCAGCGACTACGCCGTTGACCCGGACTATTATGGTGGCGGGAGGGTCTTGAGCGGTACCGGTTGAGTCGACCAGATGATAACTGTTGGCGTCGGCCGTGGCCACATTTTCGATCCAGACACCGCGAGCACCGTAGAACTCGCCACCGGCAAAGGTGCCAAAGGGAGCTTGCTTTTGGGGGGTGATAGCAGAGGGTGTGCCACTAATGGTGGCGGTTGTGCCACTACTCGTGAGCGTATTACTGGCAGCAAAGGTGCCGTGGACGTTGCGGATCGTGAGGGTGCCGGTTGTGCCACTGTCAAGCAGTGAGACAATGTAGCCCGACCCACCAGCACTGCTTGTGATCGCGTTACCCTCGACAAAGGGGCCGCTCGTCTCGCCTGTGTAGTCCAGGCGGATGTCTCCCACGGCTGTGTAGAATTCGCCAGGAATTGTGCCATAGCCGGTGAAAGTAGTGGCAGAGCTAGAGCGGGTGATGTACTTTAAGTACTCATACAACTCTTGGATGGTGTGGGCGCCAGCGTCGATGACAACGTCGTAGGGCTTGAGTCCCGCCCCCATATCTTTAGTCACGTAGCCAAAGTCAAAAGTAATACCAGTATAAGCACCAACTGTTCCCTCGGCGGTCTGATTGTTGCCATCGGTAAAGGCGGCGAGAGGCACAGGGTTACGCCCACTACTGGAGTCGATTATAAAGTGATCGTAGAGCGAGCCGTACATGCGAGCCAAGACGGTCAAGTTGCCACTATCGGTTTCGACGCCACTTTCTTTGACTTTAACCAAAATATCGATGTGATTAGCACTCCACCAGGGGGTGATTTGAAGATCATTTTGGTACACATCGAGCGTGGTGCCGGAGACGATGGTACCGAGGGTGTAGATGTTGCTCCAAATGGACTGCCCGGTAGCCACGGTGGTCGTGGTGCCAGCACCTGTCCCACTAGTGATAGTCAAAGCCTCGGTGGTAAACGTACTGAGGACTTTGCGGATCCACCAGACTCGACGGGTATTGTCATAATCGAGCAGGCGACCGGTGTGGGTAGAGCCACCGTTGATCACCAATTTTGTTAAGTCGCCTGCAATGGCCGAGGTATAGCCGCCGGACTGGAAAGTGAGGGCGTAGACCTCGGCGTTTTGGCCAATGGTGGTGATGGCGCCATCACTTAGGAATTGGAAGGAGGTGTCATTGATAAACCAACCATTGATGAGGTTATATTCGGTAGGAGTAGAGGCAGACATGGGGATTTGGTCGTCTAAATAGCCCAGCTCATCAAAGTAATCGAGGAGATACGAGTATAAATGGTTAACAGTGTAGACTGTGGTGCCTGAGGTATGTTTGATGGTCTCGTAGGTCAAATCGATAGTCCAGTCAGCGGCTATCGCGGCATAACTATCTAAGACCACGGTGTCGATAACTTGGGCGATAAAGACGTTGGCTCCGTCGCTCGTGACAGTCGAGCCCGTGGAATAGGGTAAGTATTTGGTGGGGGCACTGGACTTGCGGACGTTGACGGTGATATCAAAATCGGATTCGTAAACCACAGAGACTGCGTAGTTGATGGTAGTCTCTCCGTGGGCGGGGGTACCGGTAGCGGTACCGGTGGCGATCTGGGCTGAGGTGTCTGAGTTGTAAATATAATAGAGACTGCCGGGTACGATATTGGTCAAGGTGACGGTGACAATAGCGGCGTCATAGAGCTTGGTTTGGTCGACGGTAGTGGCAAGCTGGATGGCGTTGATATAGGAGGTATAACTAGGGCCAAGTGCAAAGGCGTTGGTGGCGACGTTTAGGGCCTTGGTAGCTTTGTTGTCGGGAGTTTTGATATTTTCACCAGCCACCCAAGAGCCACTCACACTACTGACGACCAGAGTACCGGTTGTAACTGTGTCGTAGTAGACCTCATCCACCACGGCTGTCGCGAAAGAGAGAGCACCCAAAATAGTCTCGCCGACGGCAAAGTTGGCGTTAAAAGTATGGACACCTGACCCTGTCGCACTGGTTAAAGCGATACCTGCCCCGCCCGGAGTGGTGGTCAACTGAAAAGTAGTCGTGGTGACCACTTTTAAGTAATACTCGGTGTCATTCGTTAACCCGCCAAAGGGGTCACCGGTTGTGGTGTATCTGACGATCTGGCCAGTGGCCCACGTGGTGGCACCGGTGGTGATGACACCTGGATTGGCGGTAGTATGACTAGTGTAGGTGCCCGTGGGTTGGGTAGAGAATTTCATAAATAGGCGCGGGGTAACTTTGAGGGCAAAATCAAACCCGTTGACGGCGTCCAACGCACCCTCGCCCACAAGGTTCGCCGGGGTGGCCCGAGTAAAACTACCGGAGTTGATTTTGTACTCAATTTTTAGAGCGTCGAGCAAGTTGGCATTGTTGCCGTATTCTGCCCCAATCAAGCGGGGGACAACGTTGCGAAAGCCGGTGACGCCTTTGATTTTGTGGGGCCAAGTGATGGTGATCGTGTCGGCGGTCGTAGATAAAAACAAGCGTCCGGTATTACTAAACTTGGGGGCACCAGTTGTGGTGTAGGGTTTGACACCAAGGGTGTCTTCGAACACGAGGTGGAGAGCACCGGTTGTAGGACTAAAATAGAGTTCGTTAAACATACTGCCATAACAGGCAGTTTTGACAAGATCCATGCCGTCGATGGTATTGCCCAGCGCAAAAGTACTCACCGTCCCTAGGGGGTATGAGTTGCCGGCAGTGATCCCCTTTAATTTGCTTAACAAAGATTGATCGTTGAGGGGGATATCGTGATGCTTGGCAAAAATATTTTGGACCCGATTGCCAGTCACCGAGTTCACGGCAGTGTTGTGCCAGAGTCCTGGCAGAGCAATATAGTTGTTGATGCGACCAAAATCAAAGTTGTGAAAAACGTTGTTTTGGGCAGGAGAGACGAGGTGTAGGGCGGGGATGGCGGTGGTGTTTTGGTAGGAGTAGTCGACATCTACTGTGACAATGGCGTTGTTGGAGCTAGAGGCGGTGATATAAAAAACACCGGTGGTGGCACCGGTTGAACCGCCACCGTAGGGCAGTTTGGTGATATTGCTAAAGTTGTTGTAGTTGCTACCGTTAATGGGGAACGGGGTCGAGTCATGACCAGCCCAAGTGGTAGCCACGAGGGTAGAGTCGGAGGGGGTGAAACCCTGGGTGGTAGATAAATAGACTTCGTGATAGTAACTCCCCGTGGGGGCTGTACCAAAAGTAACCGCAATGCCCTGGTGACCAGTACTGCCGGTCATGTCAGTGGGGCGAGTGTAGGAATACAAAGTAGTAATAGGGATTGCGCAAGGTTTGAGGGTGACGGCAGTAGTAGTGGTGATGATATTGCCCGTGTTGACCGTCGTGCCTAGATTGACCATGGCGTCGGTGGCCCAAATTGTTTGGCCAGTGGTGGTAATACTGACGATGATGGTGTGGGAAGTAGCCGAGGCCTGTACGTTTTCGACTTTGATCCTCTGCCATTTGTAGTTGGCAGTAAAGGCTGTCGAGGTACCTGCCCAGGTGAGGGTGCCAGCTACACCATTTGGTAGGGCGGCAGTCTGGTTGGCACGGACCCAAATAGCGGCCGAGTAGAACAGGCCGATAGTCAGACTGCTAATAGTTTGCGTGACCGTGCCTGGAGAAGTAGTACTTGCGAGTGAGGTAGATGTAGCTGGGGTGGCGTAGGTCAACTCGGAGGGAGCCTGATAGGTATTGGCATTCGTGGCGGTGATGCCACTAGCCACCCAAGTGGTGGCGAGGGTGCGAGACTGCAAACACAGATTGGTGGCACTGGTATAGTCGTGAGGAGTGACGGCAAACTCGGGACTTTCGGTAAAGGGTAAGAAACTGAGGGTCACACCGACATGGACATCATCAATGGTACCGTTGAAGGTGGTGGTGGGAGTGAAGGTGAGGGTGCCAGTGGTGGTGGCGGTTAAGGCTTGAATAAAGGTGCCGTCCGTTGAGCGAGCTGTACCTGAGGCACCCCCAATACTGACGGTGACACTGCCAGCCGTTCGATTAGAAACAGTAAAGGTGACCGTATAGACGCCACCGATAATCACGTTCATGGATGTTTGGGTGAGGGTAGTGGTGCCGGCGGTGTGGGCCACGGCGTTAGTGCCATATGCCCAGCCGGCGGTGAGGGTCCAGCCGGTAGCACTACCGGTAAAAGTGCCATTGGTGACGTAGGCGATATCGGCGGTAGGAGCTTGACTCAGCGTGAGAGAGGTCGAGCTCTCGACACTAGCGACGGTCGTACCGTAGAGGAGGCCGGCACCTGGCTTGGAGATTTGCCAGACCACGGCCATACCAGCCTGGACTGGCAAGACGATCGTGGCGTTGGTCGCACTAGTAGTGGTGGCGTTGCTAATGACGAGCTCGCGACCGGCCGGATCGATACTGACAATGGTGGTGCTCCCAGGTATCCCGGTCCCCGTAATAGTGGCCCCTTTGAAAAAAGGAGTGGCAAAAAGATTGTATTTGCGATTGCGGATGACCGTCGAGCCGGTGTCAAAGTAAAAATCGGTGGCGCCGTAGAGTTTGTCAAAACCCCAGTTGGTGTTGACGTTGCTACACGTCATAGTGGTCGAGCCTGATTGTACTGAACAGTCGACGTGGGCGGTGATGCTATGGAATTTGCGCATACGATAGTAGTAGAGGGTGTCTACCACTGGAGGCCGACCGGCGATGGTAATGACGGGGGAGGCATCGCCCACCTCGGCCACCAAGTTTTCCATGACTGTCATGACGGTGGCGGTCAAGGTGGTGATGGTGTAGGTGCCGTCGTTGCTGGCAGAGCCTGAGATATCGACGACATCACCCACGGCGTGGCCATCGGTTAGAAATGATCCTGGCGTACCACTAGCGGTAATGGTCTTTCCAACCGCAAAAGTTAAGATACGGGCGGCAGAAGAGACCGAACTGGTGCGGGGACCGTTGGTAAAGGTAACGGTGGCAGGGGTAGCCACACGGAAAACAGCGGTTGAAGTATTGCGAGCGGTAAAACCCTGTGAGGTAGAGCGATGGATTTCGTAGGCGGTCGTGACGGCGGCACTGGGCTCCCGCTGGGTCCAGTTGAAGGTGACACTGGCCGGGACTGATTCGGTGGGGCGGACGGAGATAATATCGGGGAACAACCAGTTGTTTTGGAAGGGAGTGGCACTGTATTCACCGGACTCGAAATAAATATCCCTGGAAGCCCAGCTAAAGAAGGTGCGGGTTTTGAGATAGACGGGTACGTTGTCGGTGAGGAGCGTACCAGCCGCATTTTGAGATAAACGATGGGTAGATTTGAAGGCTTTAATTGGTTTAAACATATCGGTACAGTACTCAATCCCAGCAAAAGTATTGTTGTCACTGGTGATGACTTGCAGTGGATTGGCACCGTAGAGCTCTAAGTTGGTAAAAGTGCTACGGTAGACGCGGTTGCTGATGTTGAAACAGCGGATGACACGGTGAGGCAT
>CAYILS010000015.1:0-14449 GCA_964364325.1 uncultured Pseudomonadales bacterium | reverse complement strand
ATAACCGAATCAAGCATTACGAGGCGATATTAATGGGAGGTGCGTAACTCCTGATATGTATATAGATTAGGAATTATGTTTCTATGATACTGGAGTACTATACCAAGGAGGTATCAGATTAAGATATATGGTCAGAGGAATAGAAAGTGGGGAGGGTGATGGATTAGCAATGGAAACATTAAACGAATTTGCTGCTATACATGACTTAGATTTAGGTGATGTGTTACAAGCTGCACAAGCAAAAAATCCTCAGGAAGCAATATCACAATTATTACGCAAAAAATAATCTATCTCACCAAATTCACCAATTTCCCTGGCACCCGCCTGCGAAAGCTGTTCTTTAGCACTACGGACAGGCAAAAATTAATCCTATTTACTGTATCCGTCAATCACTGCAAGCATGGCAGGGACATGATTAGCTAACTGCAATAGTTCATCGTCAGATCTCACCATATCCCCCAGTCTCTCGACAGAGCTTTGAAGTTGCGCAACAGTCGAATTAAAGTAAGTAGTTTTTTCTTATTTAAAACTCATAAACCCCGCGCAAGCGGGGTTTTGGGATCCCAAAGAATCACTTAGCCCCTCACTTGATTCGCTCAGACATCCTATCACCGAGTTCCAGGGCTGATATAAATTGTGAGAATGATACAGTTGATTCCTCTTCTCTGGTCGGCATTCTCTTACCCGTCGGATTGATCATCTGGTCAAGCTTCGTGGCGAGGCAATCAACTTTCAAGTCATATAATGGCATTTCATATTTACCTGCTTTATTCCTACTTACTAATAGTTTTTCAAATATTTTTTCCAGTTGGGGTAAAGTACCACCTCGTTGCACAACACCCTCAAGCCACAATCGAGCCTCATCATCTCTTTGTATTTGTACTTCGCGCAGCATTGTTTCAATTCCAGCCATGTTTTATCCTTTAATTATTCTATTAATACTTAAAGAAAAAAGCTTTTTCCCCGCCAGACTTTCCGTTTGAAATAGCATGATAAGGAATATTCACCGCCACTTCAACCCCCAACTCTGTCTCAGCTAATCCCAACTCTACTAGGGTTGGAACCAGATAAGAACTACTCCAAATATGAGACAAGTACTCCTGACCTAAATAGTTCCCTAGCCGACGTGTATTAATTTTGCACGACTTCACCGCTACAGGTAGACGCTTTGGTAAATCCAAAACAACTGGCGGGATGTTGTGTCCAGTCAAAGACGCGCGTCCCTTTTTGGCGTATAACACTTGATAACTCATGCTTGTCATCGGCTCCTTGGCTATATCAAGCTGTGTTAAGAACCGATAAGTAGCCCAGCTCATGAGTACAGCGTTATAGTCCATGTACCCCTCACCATATGCAGCTGCCACTATTTCCCCAAAACCTTCTTTATGTCTTATATTAAAAAAACTGCCCATACACACTCCTTGTGTACTAAATAACCCCATAATCTTGACACACTCTGCTAAAATAGCTTGATTAGTTAGCTGACAACTAATTGTCAGGATAATCAGTAAAGTATGGAAAACAATTACTCACACCTACCACTCGTCTCCTTGGAGGAGCAGTTTCGAGACTGGGCAAACCTCCTCCTGCACAACCAAACTGCTCACATCTACTTCTTACGCAACACTGGTATTCTCCATCGAACATATCAATTTCGGGACTTTTTTATGGCTACATACAATCAAACTCCCAGGCTCATTGACATGGTTTCTGACATTGCCGCAGAACCTCAATCACTCGACCGAGCTCTAAAGAGCAACCTCACCAGTCCTACTATCTTACTCGCCCACAAGTTGTTTTCCGGCCCAGACAAACTTTTGCTGGCTCAGACACTCCAAGCCGACTCTCTAGTTCGCAAGAATGGCCTACTTATCATCCATGAATTAGCGCCTTCCGAAGTCTTTTCTAATCAAAGCTTGCCAAGCATTATGCATCACCAAATAAAACTTTTTAGACCGATATCAGATGAGAAATCACTGACTCAATATATTAAAAACGTCGCCAAGGATTGGCAAATTACACTACTCGATAACGATACAAAAACATTTGTCGAATATTGTCAAAACCAACTCTGGCTAGTAAATGAACTTTTGCGTCTGCGCCTTACCAACCCCAATACCCCCGCATCAATCCTCCTTGCTTCACCATCGGTTATCAATAAATCAGAAATTATTTGGGAGAGTTTGCCTACGTTATACAAAGAGTATTACTTGGGGTTGCCACTTACACCAGAAACAACCAAGATGGTCGAACACGAAATCGCGCAGTTTCAACTCCCCTCTCACAATCAAACAAATGCGACCCCATACCTCGACCAAATCATTCAGAAAAACAAAAACTCGCTTTTACAAATTACTCCTACAAAAATCAGGTATCAATCACAAGATATTACGCATTGCTTTTCCAAAGCAGAGAGAGCAGTCCTTACACTACTGAGCGAACAAGCTGCTCCCAAATCTAGAGAGCAAATCGGAGAAATATACTGGCCAAGCTCTGGAGAAGCATATAGTGACTGGGCACTCGACCAGTTAATCAGTCGTCTACGAAAAAAACTCTCCAAACACGAGCTGCCGCTATCGATTCAAACATTAAGAGGTAAGGGATATGCACTCACTCACTGAGCAACCAGGGTTTGAGTATTATCGCTACGCCCCCAATTTCCTCGGCTCACCAGAACCAGGCACGACTGGTCATGGCATTTATACAGCTATCCATTCGCTCATTTTTAAACCAGAATTACCTATGCAAGTCAGTGGGAGCTCGACCAATCGGATAACACGGGCTCATGCATTTCTTGATCAATCTCAAAGCTTTAATACGAGGCCAATCGGACCACTAAATCTCAATCATGATCGACTAGCCGCTGTTCTTGAAACCAATCCTTATAAGAACTGGATGATTACCGAGTCACATACGAATGCACACTTAACTGGATCGTTAGAACGAAATCTGTCCCCTTATGCACGAATCGGTTCGGAGATATGCAAAATCCTCAACGGTCCAAACATCGATATTATAGGAGAGCTCGGGATGGGTGATAAAGCTCATGCATATAAGCTACTCGAATCATTAATACTAGCCAACATAGCACTAAGAGGTGGTGACCATTATATCCTGAGCCGCATCAAGCGGAGTGGATTTGAGTTTCTTCGCCTGCAACATCTTGGCACACAAGATAATAATGGTATCAATATTATCGGAACTAGCTCGCTTGAGGACGATGATCATATCAATCGAACTACCAGACGTAGATCAGAAAAGAAGAATCTACACTGGATCGATGGACTACCCTACCTCGAAGATCCATATGAAAATATAAATGTTGACCCAGTTGAATTAATCAAACGACCCAATCATCTAGGTGCGCTGCTCTTTGCAGCCTCTAAAACTACCCTCTCGCTGTCGAGAGAAGATGTGGTACCACCCATTAAAAGTCGCTCATTTGATTCAGTGGGCCTCCCCAAAGAATTCGCCCCTCTCCAAGCACTGCATACAGCCGTAAATTTTTCGCTTGCCCATTTACAAAATCCAGGTATGACTACAAAAATAGAACATGACCTAGGTTTGTCTCAATTTTTTGGACTAAAGGAAAATACTTTTGGACACATGCTCGAGGTGTTGCAAGCAATTGACGAAGCGCTTTTTATCCCCAACGTCTATCCTGGCGAATTTAGTAATCGCACTCATGGAACACTCGCCTCTCCAGTTTTAGCTGATCTACTGGCCTACTACCTACCCGTACCCGTCGATCAATTGATCGAAGACTTATCCAAAACTCCACCTGAACAAGTTAGTGGACAAATTGTACCGCTCGCCATAGATCATCAGTCCGAGCAACTTGCACCCATCTACCACAACGCCAGCGAAGCGCTTAATCAAGCACTAACCTTACCGGTTGCAGAAAAACTCTCAGTAGAGGATTTGGAAGCAATTAAGGCAGATATAAATCTCCTCAACTCGCAGTAAATCCTAAACACCGTTTCACCTTCTCCTTCGTCAACCTGACATTTGCAAGTCAGATAACATATCAAGCAATGTACGACAAAAAAATATAATCTACGCACCAGTTATAAGTAAAAAAAGGAAAATATGCTAAGTAGAGAAGAACTTGCACGTATGTTAGACCTGGGAGCCGATATTACGATCGCAGCAGGGTCAGGACTAGTAGTCGAAAAGAAGAAGCGAAGAAGCGATAGTGCTGACATGGTCGTAATAGAAGACCAAGCTGCGAAAGAGCGCTACACCTTCGTAGATGGCCAAAATGCGGGAGTTTACGCAACTAACGGGCGTGGGGAGTCGGGATATATCCAGGAAGAGGACGGGCAGAAACAATTCTTAGATCAACGAATAACGGTAGTCCCCAATAATAAAACAGGAATTACTGTACTCCAGAAATAATTAAGGAGAAAATATGGTAACGCGACAAGAAGGACCCTCACCAGAAATCGCCAAGACATTGCTTGAGGTCTATTGTGGTACTCCCATCCAGTCTATCAGTTTATTAATCACGGGAACGGGTGGCGATTTCGGTGAAAATCACTGGGACTTGGATGATGTGCTAATTGCCCACTTTGGCAGAGAAGCTTTTAATAAAGCGAGGGACAAATGGATGAATGAGCCTGGTAGCGCCAGTTACGGATAATAGCTACACCACCAAATTAACCAGTTTCCCTAGCACAAAGACTACCTTCTTTGGCTCCCCGACCACCCACTTCTTCACCTGCTCATCCTCCATCACTTGTTTCATGACTAAATCCTGATTTTTTGACTCGTCGTTACTGATTTGTACTACCCCTCTCAACTTACCATTCACTTGCACCGCGATCGTCACCATCACATCATCCACACCTGCGATCTTTGACACATCCGGCCAATTACAAGGTTCCGTACCTTGTACTATTTCCTTGGCGGTCTGGGGCGCAAACAACGACAGTAAGCTGGCGAACATCTCCACGTGCTCGCTAGAGAGCACCATTCCCTCTTCTCTCCAGCTATTTACAAACTCCATCAGTCCGGCAATACTTGTATTAAACTTCTGATTCAAGACTCCCTCTTCCACCCTCCCGACCAATGTTTTGAGTTTGGCAGCCAACGCTGGAGTAGTCACCTCTCCCACTTTGCCCTTTTGTTTAATTGTGTCGGTGATGCGACCGAGGAATCGGACTTGTCCGGAGATCGCCCCGGAGTCCCACGCTATCGACTGCTCCCACGGCCCCATAAACATCTCATACATCCGCACGCTGTCGCTACCATACTTGGCCACCATATCATCAGGGTTGACCACGTTGCCAATAGATTTACTCATTTTTTTGCCGTCTTCTGCTAAGACCAGTCCCACGCTCCGTAGTCGCAAAAATGGCTCGGGGAAGTCGAGGATCTCTAGGTCTTGCAACACTTTCACCCAGAATCGTGCATACAACAAGTGCAGCACTGCGTGCTCTGCCCCACCGAGGTACCAATCAACTGGGGACCATTCTTTGATGTACTTTTTCGCGTCATTGAGATTGTTAATCGGCTCGCCCGCTTGCTTGGCCGCCCAGAATGGGTAGGCCAGGAAATACCAGCACGACCCCGCCCAGTTGGGCATGGTGTCAGTCTCACGCTTGGCAGATCCCCCACAGTTGGGGCAGGTCGTATTCACCCAATCAGTGACCCTCGACAGCGGTGACTCGCCGGTATCGGTTGGCTCGTACGACTCGAGGGTTGGGAGTTCCAGTGGCAATTGATCCTCCGGTACTGGAACTACAGCCATCATCTCTCCATCTTTTTCCACCACATCAAAATCATTGTTAGTTTGATTATTGGTTATTGGTGCTTGGTTATTCCCACAGTTTTTGCAAAAAACTAAGGGTATTGGTTCTCCCCAGTACCGCTGCCGACTAAATACCCAGTCGCGCAGATGATAACTTACTGTTCGCTCACCCCACCCCTTCTCTTCAAAATAATCCTTGGTTTTTTTCATCGCCTCCGCAAAATCTACCCCATTCAAAAAGTCGGAGTTAATCATTGTCCCCTTCATGCCTTTTTCGACAAGTTGCTCAACTCGCTCAACTGGACTCTCGTCACCATCATCACCCACAACTACTCGTTTAATGGGAATACCAAATTTCTTGGCAAATTCAAAGTCACGCTTATCATGTGCCGGACAGCCCTGCACAGCCCCTGTTCCCACATGAGCCAAGACAAAGTCAGCAATCCAAACAGGGATTTCTTCGCCTGTGACATGGTTTTTGACATAGAGGCCTGCAAATACACCCGTCTTCTCTTTACCCTCAACCATCCGATCTACTTCTGATTTTTGTTGAGCTTGTCGTACATAATCTATCACGCCCTGCTTAATTTTTTCTTCGACTGGGTATTCCCCATTTGTAATTTTATTCACTACTTCATATTCAGGAGCGATGACCATAAAAGTCGCGCCAAAGTTTACAGGAGTCGTTGTAAATACCGTTATTTTGTCAGCGTGTCCGATTAAGTCGTAGGTGATGTTAATCCCCTCCTTCTTTCCTATCCAGTTGCGCTGCATTTCCAATATCCCCTTGGGCCAATCGAGCCCTTTGCGATTTGGATCAAGTTTTTTACCCTTTATCTGCAAATCAACATCTAGATCATTGAGCAGTCGCTCGGCGTAGCTGGTGATCCGCATCACCCACTGAGGCAACAGTTTCTTCCCCACCACCGTCCCACAGCGCTCATGGGTGCCATCAGCCAGTACTTCTTCGTTTGCTAGGCCTGTTTTACACTTGGGGCACCAGTTAATCGCGACTTTTTCGCGGTAAACCAAACGCTGACCCTTGTCATCTTTTTTATTGTAAAGCTGAAGAAAGATCCATTGGGTAATGGCGTAGTAGCTGGGGTCAGTGGTGGCAAACTCGCGCTCCCAGTCAAAGTCGAGGGACAAGTTCTGCATCTGCTTCTTAAAGTTCGCGTAGTTCTTGGGCACCATTTCTTGAGGTATTTTGTGGGCTTTAATAGCCGCATTCTCCGCTGGCAGCCCAAAGGCATCCCAGCCCATCGGCGACATTACATCTTCCCCTTTCATCTTGAAGTAGCGGGCCATCACGTCGCAGGCAGTGAATATTCGCACGTGCCCCACGTGTAAGCCCTCCCCAGATGGATACGGGAACATGCCTAGAACATACGTCTTCTTTTTCGCCATTGGCAAATTATACAACTATGGACAGACTATTTGCACAGTTTCTGTCACATGATCAACAGCATTTACCCCACACTCTTCACCATCAACTGTCATACTTACGTTGTCTAGCAAAGGAGGAAAAGTTAATAGCGGGGCATGCTGAGGGGGCGCTTGGACTTTCACTTCAAAGAAACCATCAGCTGGAACATCAAAACTTTCAAAAACCGCACCATTACGGTTTAACACTACGTTTTGTGCACCATCACCACTATCCATAATTTGTATGAGAGCTGCTGGGACAACCATCAAGTCAGTCGGATCTTCTGTTAATATATCTTCAAAATTTATTTGAAACATGGTCGCTGCCATTTGAGCCACCGTTTCGGCATCAACAAGTCCACCACCAATCCAATCTGGCTGACTCTCCATTGACCTCACTCGCCCACCTTCTCCGCACGCAACCATCGTCAGTGCTAGGATCAAAAATACTCCGATTTGTCGATATCGCTTCATTTACTTTTCCACTCCTCTTCCGACTCTCTCTTCCTCTTTGCATTCAAATGTTCCATAAACACCCTCTAGATCTACAGGAGTACAGGTGAAATAATATTGCATCAATAATTCGCCATCCGTTCGACTAACCTTCATCTTCTCAGGTTGACATTCACCATTTGGACCTGGATCGTATTCATCCATATACAACGTAGTGGGTTGATCTCCGTACATCCCAACGGTTGACAAAGGTATCTCGGTACCACGTACTTGTATTGTCACCTCATCTCCAACCTCTAATTGGTTTTCGAATATCGCTGTCTCACATATTACTTCTCGTCCAGATTCGGAGTTAATTATAAAAGGTCTAACTTGTCCTTCGATTACTTTTCTCCCACCTTCCAGATCTCCACCACACGCCGACAAAATGAGCGCAAACATCAACATAGCTCTGATAGTAATTTTGCTGTTCCGTCTCATACACACTCCTTACACATGATTATATCTCAAATACCCCATAATAATCAAGCTCAACAATCTATACTCTCCCTCACATTTGTTGTAAGCTAAATACAATGCCCACTCGTTTTCTGCTCCACACCATCCTTCTCATCACCTCTACCGCCGGGGTCTACTTCTGGCTCTCCTCTCCCCTCGCCCACTTCACTCTCCAGCTAGTTGCGGTCCTCGTCCTCCTCTACGTCGGCTCCCACTGGCTCAAGTCCCACCGCCCCAAATGGTTCCACAAGAGTACGATCACGATGGATATCACCATTCTCACTGCCATGATCTTGCTGCTAGTCACCGAGACAGGTGCCCTCACCTCCCCCTTCTTTTTCCTCTGCTACTTCCTCCTCTTTGGGGTCGCCATGCTCTACGAGATCGAGGCCACGCTGGTCTTGACTGGTGTCCTCATCCTCTACTTCCTCTTCCTCTCTGGCACCAATCTCTCCGATCTAGCTCACCTGAGCGAGCTGCTGGCCCTCATCATGATCACCCCACTCGCCATCTTTACCGGTCACTCGTACGAAACCTCGCTCGAAGAGAAGCAGCTACGTGACAGTCTCGTCAAACATCTCAAAAACCAAGAAACCGACACCCTCCTCTTCCTCTCCCTCAACCTCAAGCGAACGCTTGTTTCTGCCCTCGACTCCCTCTCGCTGACCATCCCTCAGACCAAAGTTAAAGAACTCCGTCTTAATCTGGAGAGCCTCTACGGTGATCTCAAAAATCTCTACCGCTCCGCGGATGAACTCCAAGAGTCAATCGACCGCGAAACCGACTCACCCAAACCTTAATCGCTATCTCGTTTCGTAACTCAAGGTCACATTCACCACTACCTCGCTGCTGCCAGCCTCAACCGGAGTCGCGGTCTTCTCCATCATGACTGCGTCGGCTGCCATCGGAGCTGCATTGCGCACCATATAGTTAGGCGAAGGACTTGATCCTTCGGCAATATTGACGATTCGCCCTAGTTTCATCCCGGCCAGATCCGAGAGTTCTTCAGCCTTGGCTTTAGCTTTTTCTATCGCCAGTCCCCTCGCTTCTTTGACTGACTTATTCATCAGCTCATCCGATAGTCCAAAGGTCGGCCCCGACACATTGTCGAGTCCCAGAGTACCAATCAGATCCATCGCGGGCGAAACGTTCTCTAGTTCCCGCACGGTCACCTGGACCGTGGCATAAGCCGTATACCTATTTTTATCGTTGTAGTCGGGATAGTAGTTGTAGCCGGTCGTTTTGATATCTTTATCATCTACCCCTAGGTCTTTGAGTGCTTTACTGAGCGCCGCCATTTTCTTGTTCACTTGCTCCTGTACTTGTTTGAGGTTAAAGCCTGACTCCTGTACCCCCATCGACAAAGTCGCCTGGTCTGGCACCACCACCACTTTGCCTTCACCATTGGCGTCAAAGGTACTCATTTTTTGCGTCTGCGTCACACTAATCGGCAGTGCTCCCATAAAACGGAAGTACGCCCCCGCCACACCTGCTACCACTATCGCTACCAACATAATCTCGAGTACTTTTTTCATCATATATACCTCCTATTTCCTCCAATATAGCATATAGAGAATAATAATTATTCAGATCTAATTGTTTTTATGCAGTGCAGGGTCGAACCTATAAAGAAAAATGACGAGTCCTCCATCACGAGTCAGTTTTTCCTGAAGTGAGCTTCGCACAAACAAAAATAGTTAGGTTGAATAATTTACTACATAACCAATCCTTGACAACCATCAGTCCCCTATGTCATATTGGAGTCATGCCAAGCAAATTATTACTTCGCAATTTCGAACCCGGGACCTACTACTACCTGGAGCACAACGCCAAAAAGAGTACCGAACTATTCAAGTCCGACGCCGACTACCAAAACTTCATCCTCCTGCTCTCCTACTACGTCCGCTTCCCCGACGCCACCCCACTCTCTTGGGTCAAACGCCTCACTCCCCAGACTGTGATCAACAAAAGAAACGCCTCAGAGCTAGGTGCCACACCGGTTAGTCTCCACGCTTTCCTCCTCCTCCCCGACCGTTTTCACCTCGTCCTGCGCGAGAATGCGGGCGGCAGCAAGCCAGGGATTAGCAATCTCATGCGCCGCGTTTCTGTGGGCTACGCCATGTACTATAACAAAACCTACGGTACCACCGGCACCATTTACCATGGCAAATACCGCCAAAAGCCCGTGCCGCAAAATGACCTGAGTATGCTGATCGACGAAGTCCATCACTACGACGAAGCCAACGATACCTTCTTATCATCCCCCCTCCACTCCTCGCGCCCCGACTACACCGGTACTGCCCGCCCCTGGATTACGCTTGTACCTACCACCTAAATTTCCACATTTTCCCAATGCTCAATCCTCGGAGGATCTTGGTCTAAATACACCCCGACGACGTCCATCCGCACTCTCCCCTCCCAAGCATACTCCCTACACCACACCTCCCCCATTTTCTTCACCTGCTCTACCTTCCACGCGTTCACCATCTCCCATGGCTCCCCGTATTTGTTGGTTGTTTTGGTCTTAACCTCCACAAATACCACGATGTCACCCATTTGAGAATTGGAGAATTTATGATTTGAGATTTTACAGATGATATCCACTTCCCCCCATTTACTACGATAATTTCTTTGCAGTATCTTGTATCCTTTCTTCACTAAATACTCCGCAGCCAGTGTCTCCCCCCTATTCCCCGTCGTCTTATTCGCTTGTTTGCTCATTTACAGTGCCGTTCCTACTTGTTTAATCTTCTCGGTAATCCACATCCGAGCTAGAGTTGAAGTATTCACTCCCATATCCTCAGCTATTTTGGCCAACTTTGCTTTCAAACTGGCTTGCAGCCTGACCGTCAAAGTTTCTTCTTTTGGCTGTCCTAGAGTGACCTTTACTTTAACTGGAGTCAACTCGTCCATAAATTCTGTAAAGTCATGAGTGTCCCAAAACTCAGCCTCTTCGGCCAAATTTTTAAATTGTGGGATTCTACTTACTTTTTTCTTGTTCATTAGCTTTTTTCCTTTCACCTCGACTGGAATCTCTCGCAGTCACAACATAATATGTAGTCTTATTAATGTGTGCCAACACTATCGACACCATCCTCCCCGCTTTTGTCCTACCAACTAGTAGGAACCTACTTTCATATGTTTTATCCACATATATTTGATTTAAACACGACTCTTCCACTTCTAGTCGAGTCACATTGTGTTTATTAATGTGTTCAGTATTGTTAGTATCCCATTCGAGCTGAGCAATCTCTATCGCTCTGCCCCACAATGTAACACGTTGTCTTACGCCTGTCAATGACTTCACCAAACATTCTCCCTATACTGCACCGCCTCGGCGATATGCTTAACGGTAATATCAGTTTCGCCTGACAAATCTGCAATCGTCCTAGCGACTTTTATCACTTTAAAATAAGCCCTGGCCGACAAATCAAACTTCTTCGACGCACTGACCAGGAACTGCTTCACCTCGCTCGACAATGGACAAAACTGCTTGACTTGCTTATTCCCCATCTGGGCATTGGTGTACATCCCCTTCACCATCTTAAATCGCTTGTCCTGGATGGCTCTTGCCCGCATCACCCGCTCCCTGATTTCTCTCGATGTTTCTGTCCTACTAGATCCTAAATCCTGATTCTTTACTTCTTGTTCTGTCAGCTTATCCACTTCTACAGGATCCACCCACACATGTAAATCAATCCGATCAAGGATTGGCCCACTCACACGGCGCCTATACTTGGCGATATTACGCTCCCCGCACTGGCACTCTTTCGTGGGGTGGTTGAGATACCCGCACGGACAGGGATTAGCCGAGGCCATCAGCATAAAACTAGCCGGGTACTCTACCCTCCCCGAGGCTCTGGTGATCGCCACTTTCCCATCTTCCATTGGCTGGCGCAAAACTTCTAAAACTGACCTGCTAAACTCAGGCATCTCATCTAAAAACAGCACGCCGAGGTGGGCCAAAGACACCTCTCCTGGCATGGGGTTAGTTCCGCCGCCAATGAGCCCTATCATGCTCGTCGTGTGGTGAGGCGATCTAAAGGGACGCCGGCGTACCAGTGCACCGCCCACCTCCATCAATCCCGATACCGAATAGATTCTCGTCACTTCCAGTGATTCATCGGGCAGGAGTGGAGGCAAAATCGAAGGCAAGGCTTTGGCCAGCATGGTTTTACCCGCTCCCGGTGGACCCACGAGGATTAGATTGTGTCCGCCAGAGGCCGAGATCTCGGCTGCTCGCTTGGCCATTTCTTGTCCCGCAATCTCCGCAAAATCGACCAGGGGCTCCGAGTCTTCGATTAGTGGCAGTAGCTCAATGGATTTAAGCGGTTTAATGACAACGTCACCTTTCAGGTGCCTCAGCAACTCCGAGAGCTCCCGCACTGGGTATACCGCAATACTGGAGACAACCGCCGCCTCATTCGCACACAGCACCGACACATAAATAGACTTTACTCCCTGCTCTTTCGCTAGCATCGCCGCTAAGAGTACTCCCTTGCTGTGTTTCAGCGACCCATCTAATCCCAGCTCACCATAAAAATAGGCATTATCTAAAACGGCGGGCTCGATCTCCATTTCGTCATTTGCCACCAAAATCCCCACCGCAATCGGCAAATCGTAGTTAGAGCCTTCTTTGGGTAAATCGGCCGGGGACAAGTTCACCGTGATTTTCTTGTCGGGGTAGCTACAGTGGCTATTCTGGATGGCCTTTTTCACTCGCTCCTTAGACTCCCCAATGGCTTTGTCGGGTAGTCCTACGATGGTGAGCCCAGGAAATCCTTTTTCGGCAATGTCCACTTCGACTGTGACTTCTCTGGCCTCTAACCCAATCGTCGCCACCGATTTTACTTTTGCAATCATAGTGTTAACTATAGCAAATTTAAACTACTTTCCATATTCCCCGCTCCTCCGACACCTCTCCTCGCAGCAATAGACTCATAAGTAAGGACGACACCTCTCCCACCGGCTTACCCAAACCTCTCGATAGCTCATTGACACTTTGTGGCCCCTCGAGTCGTAGTAGTGCAACTAATGTACTCTCACTACTATTCAGCCTCGTCTTTTGCTGATTTATCCGTCCTTTTTGGGAGTATAAATACTGTTCATCTTTTTCCAGTGCCTGATAAAGCCGCTCCAAAGTCAAAGAAATCGCTTTGCCTTCTGAAATGAGGATATTGGACCCCTCAGAGGTGGCAGAAAAGATCGACCCAGGCACCGCAAAGACGGGCTTGCCTTGTCGTAGCGCCCAGCTGGCCGAGTTGAGCGACCCTGATCTTACCCCTGCCTCAACCACCACTACCATATCAGATAGTCCCACCACGATTCGGTTGCGCTGGGGGAAGGTCCATACCTGTCCCCTAGTATCAGCCGGGTACTCTGACAGCAACAAGCACTTACTATCTACTTGTATATCATGCTTGTGGTCAATCCCGTACCCCAATACTGCTACCGTCCTACCTCCATTCTCTATGGTCAATCTATACACTTCTGTATCAATGCCATACATAAATCCTGAAATAGTGGTGTAACCAGCCGCCACAAATTTTGGCACTATTTCATGCAAAACTTGTATTCCGTAACGGCTCATTTTGCGCGAGCCTATAATTGCCACCGTTTTCCCCAAGCCAAAATTGGCTATCTCACCCTTGACCCACAAACCTTTCACGCTCGGTTTAATGTTCGACGCTCTCAACCTTTGGGGGAACCGATCATCATCACTCCGTATATACTGTGGCTGATTATTCATAGTTACACTATACCAATTTCTGCACTGCTATACTAAAAACATGCCTACTACAAAACTATTCCTCATAGTCCTAGTATCTCTCATCTATCTCCTCTCTACAGCGTCCGTCCACGCCCAAACCTCCATGGACTCCAGCAATTACCGGATTCGCCTAGGCAACTTCAACATGACATCAGGTCAAAAGTCCTCGAGTTCCTACAGCTTGACCGATACCGTGGGACAGATCGCCGCCGAGTTTTTTAGCAGTACCGGCTACCACGTCAAAGCCGGCTTCCAATACATCTACACGCTCTACGACTTTACCTTCACCATTTCCTCACTCGCCATCAACTTGGGGACACAGACCCCCAATTCGTTCTCGACCGCGAGTCACACCCTGACTGTCTCCGCTCCCGGCCAGGGCTACTCGGTGGCGGCATTCGAACAAACCAAGCTCACCAACTCTAGTGGCAACACGATCGCAGATACCACTTGTGACACTGGTCCCTGCACCGAAACAAGTGCACAACCATGGACTGTGGCGACTAACAACGGTTTTGGCTACAACTTGACTGGTAACGATATCGCCACCG
>CAYILS010000014.1:0-15256 GCA_964364325.1 uncultured Pseudomonadales bacterium | reverse complement strand
AATCCACCCACAAAATACTGTCAAGAGTTAGCTAATTTGTGGAAGAGACCTAAGCGAACTTACCAACCCAAAAAAGCCAAGCGCCGCAACACTCACGGCTTCCTGATCCGGATGGCCACCCACAAGGGTCGCCTCGTCATCTCCCGCCGCCGCGCCTCCGGTCGCGCCAAATTGACGGTATAATAGTACCAATGATCTCCAAGTCCAATAAATTCCCCACCCGTGTCCAATTTTTGCAGTTTCGTGCTATCGCCAAGCAGTCTACCACCCCCCACCTGCGCCTCCTCACTTCTCCCCACCCCCCCACTAGACTCTCCGTCATTGTCCCGATTAAAGTGAGTAAACGCGCCACCACTCGCAATTCGTTCAAGCGCGTGGTTTATGACGAGGCGTGGAAACTACTCAGAGACAAAAATCTCGACTGTATTATTATGTTTAAGCCAATTGCCCTCGTCAAAGGCAGATCCACCCAGGAGTTACTAATCCATGAACTTTCACAAGCTATTAACCTTCTCTAAGATAGTCGCCCAAAACCTCGGCCTTTCTCATGGCCGCTGCCGCTATTCTCCCACTTGTTCGCTCTACACCAAACAGGCTTTTATCAAGCACGGACTCCTCAGGGGCGCTTGGTTATCTGCCCAAAGGCTGTTAAAATGTCACCCATGGTCACGGGGTGGATTTGATCCCGTTCCTTAAAATTATGTACAACACGTTTATTTATCAACCAATTCTTAACACCCTGTTGTGGCTGTATCAAATCACTGGTCACAATCTCGGCTTTGCCATTATCCTCCTCACCCTCCTGGTGCGCGGAATCTTAATCCCCTTCACCCTCCCCCAGCTCAAGTCTGCCAAAAAAATGGCGGCTCTCAAGCCCGAGCTCGACGCCCTAAAGAAAAAGCATGGCCACGACGCCAAGCTCTTCCAGCAAAAACAAATGGAGTTTTACAAAACCCACAACGTCAATCCCGCCGCTGGCTGTCTCCCCTTTATTGCTCAATTTATCGTCCTCATCGCGCTCTACCAGGTATTTATGCACACCCTCGGCGGCAATGGTATGGGTGAGATCAACTCCGTGTTTATGTTCTGGGATCTGAAAAATAAAGATACTACCTACGTGCTCCCCGTGCTCGCCGGTATCCTGCAGTTTATTATGTCCCTCACGATCCTCCCCGCCGTAGAAAATGAGCCAGAAAAAAGGCCAGGCACCAAAGAAGATAAGCAGGATGTCGCCGACATGGCCACCACCATGCAACAGCAAATGGTCTTTATGATGCCAATCATGACCGTGATTTTCTCTATTCAATTCCCCTCAGGCCTAGCCCTCTACTGGGTCATCACCACCGCCTTCTCCCTGGTTCAGCAGCTCATGGTCTCTGGTCCAGGCGCCCTCCTTACCTATGCTTATAAATTTAAAATTTTAAAAAAGGGGAAATAATATGTTAGCCTCAGATCAGTCCAAAATAGAAGAGCTACTCAAGCTTTTTGCCGTAGAAAGCACTCAAATCAAAATCGAAGAAACAGACGACCTTGTAACTATTACTGTTGAAATGGACGAGCTCGAAGCCGGCAGGTTAATCGGCAGATTTGCACAAACGCTCGACTCCCTTCAACTTATTATTTCGCTCATGTTAAACCAAGGCGAAACTCACCGGCATGTCCTCCTCGATGTTGCTGGCTATCGCGCTCGCCGCCACAGTACGCTCGAGAGTATGGTGGAAAATGCCAAAAACCAAGCTAGAGAAACCGGCGTTGCTTGTGTGTTGCCTCCTCTCTCCGCTACCGAGCGCAGGCAAGTACACATGATGCTCCAAGACGATGCAGAATTCACGAGTTACTCAGATGGCCACGGACAAGACAGAAGGCTCTTCATTGCACTTAAAACTGTCTAATCTCCTGTTTGGCCTCATTATCTTTTTTTCTGCCACCCAGTTGGGCTTCCATTTTTGGCCACTGTCGAGCCTCGTCTATGGCATCCGCATCGACTACCTCGCTCCCACCCTCTATTTCTTAGATATTTTAATCGTTGCGTTCCTGTTCTTGAGGAGACTCTTCGACAGGAGACCCAAGCAAAGCTCGAGCCTGCCTGCGCAGTCAGGTTGGGACGCCGAAGGCGTGAGGAGTCTCCTCATTGGAGTTATTCCGGTTCTTCTAGTCAATTTGTTATATTCCGCCAATCCCCTCGCCACCCTCTCCTGGTCGCTCCATTTTATTCTTTATTTTGCGTTCCTTGCGACCCTGTCCCCTCAGTTCCGATCCTTGCGCGATTCTAGGCGAGTGATCGGAACTTTGCGACTTAGTCTTATAGCGGCGTTGGTATTTCAGCTCCTCCTCTCCATCGCTCAAGTCTCTCTCGGCCACTCAGTCGGCGGACTCATGTACTGCCTCGGCGAGCGAAGCGTGGCTGTGGGCCAACCTGCGGTCGCCCTTGGCACGTTTATGGACTCTGTAGTACTACGCGCCTACGGTACGTTCGGTCACCCCAATGTACTCGCTGGTTGGTCAGTAGTAGCTTTATTGATTACCATTCAACTTCACAAACAACGAGCCGTCAGAAAGTTTGGGATTTACTTCCCCCTCCTCCTTACCACTCTCATCGTCCTCCTCACACAGTCCCGCTCGGCCGCCCTTACCCTCTTTGCTCTAGTCATCCCCTTTTATGCAATCAAAAAGTTTAAGCCTCGTCTGATTTATTTTGCGATTATCCTATCTTCTCTCTTCTATCTCCTACCTTCTATGTCTCCTCCTCGTTCCGACCTTTCCACCTCTCAGCGCCTCAGCCTACAAGGACTGTCCTTGAAGGTTATTGCCCAACATCCAGTTTTTGGCACCGGCACCCAGGCAAGTATTTCAGTCTACCCCTCAGTCGCGCCGGAAAATCGCCTCCTCCAGCCCGATCACAACTCTCTTACCCTCTTCCTGTCCTGGTTCGGCATCTTTGGTCTCCTCGCAATTGTATATGTACTACGCTCATCTCTATCTTCTATCTTCTACCTTCTAATTCCTTTAGCGCCACTCCTGGCGCTAGACCACTACCCCCCCACCTCTCCTCAAGGGCTTTTTATCGTACTCACATACAGCTACGTTGCGCTAAACTACTCTCATGCTCAAAAAAATCTTTAGCAATACCGTGGCTCAGCTCGTCGCCAAGTTTTTCGGCGCAGGTCTCACTCTCCTCACCACTTACTATACGATTCGCCTGGCAGGACTCGACCTCTACGGCGACCTCACCAAGATCCTCGTGCTCGTAGCCGTAGGCTTTACCGCCATCGACTTTGGCCTCAATGCCGAAGGGCTTCGCTCTTCACGCGACGATTTGTCCATGCGCCAGAGCCTGGCCCAGATCCTCCTGGCCCGCCTACTTCTCTCAGTCGCAGTAGTTATCGTGTTAAACCTCATCGTAGGAGTCTTGCCGGGCGGATACTCCCCAGAGGTTAAATCAGTCTTTTGGGTTGGTAGTCTAGCCATCATATTCCAGGGCATCTACACGTCGGGCAATGCCTGGTTCCAGTACCAGTTATCCTACTGGCGCTCCGCGATCTCGGTCATAGTGGGTTCACTCGTTGGCACTCTTCTCACCTTTTACTATCTTAAACACTCCCCCACTCTCTCCAATTTTGTCCTCGCCACCACCCTCGGCTACTTCTCCATGGCGCTCACCACTCTATTGCTTTTACCCAGGATTCACGGATTCACGACAATGCGGATTCACGATGTCGCCGTTCTCCTTCGTCGCTCCCTTGTCTTGGGTCTTATCTTGATCGCCAGCGTTATTGCCAGCAAAATTGACACTGTCCTCCTCGGGGTCTTTCGCCTCTCCGGCGAGGTAGGCGAGTATGGCTTTGCCTACCGTATTTTTGATGTCATCCTCGTCCTCCCGGTCTTTGTAATGAACGTCATTTATCCCCTCTCACTGCGAGAGAGTGCAAAAAGTCATGAGCCCACTCTAATCAGTCAGACCACCAAATATTTAGCTCTTACCGGCGTATTTGTCGCGAGCGTGGTCTGGTTTGCTGTGCCTTACCTAAATCTGGTCAAGCCCGGCCTCACCATCTCGATCAGCGTGCTACGCATCCTTGCTTTAACCCTACCTTTCTTCTACATGACCGCCCCGCTCATGTGGGGATTGATTGGTAAGAAGCGCGATCTGGTAGTACTCGGAGTCTATTTGGCCGCTGCCCTCCTCAACTTCGTTCTCAATTTTCTCTTCATCCCCGTGCACGGCGCTACCATCGCTGCCTGGAATACAGGTATCACTGAATTATTTGTTTTCCTTTCTTTGCTATACTTCTCTCGTCTATGAAACTCTTACTCAACACCGATGGTGGCTCACGCGGCAATCCCGGTCCAGCTGCCTACGGCTTCGTTGTCTACGACATCTCTGGCCTGCCGGACGAAGCGGCCGGATCGCGAAACGGCCAAATCGGCAGTCTGCGCGAAACCGCCGCCGCGCAGTCTGGTGCGGGAATCATTCTGGAAAAATGCGGTAATTATATCGGCGAGACCACCAACAACATCGCCGAATACCAAGGGTTAATCGACGGTATTAAATGGGTAGTCGAAAACCACCCCACAGCCGAGCTAGAAATCAAAATGGACTCACTCCTTATCGTCAATCAAGTTAAGGGGTTATTCAAAGTCAAAAACCCCGGCTTATTCCCCAAGTGGCAAGAGGTGAGGGGACTGCTGACCAAGTTGCCCAAATGGTCCATCGAACATACCTATCGTGAGGGCAATTCTCTAGCCGACTCCCTAGTCAACGAAGCCCTTGACCACATCAAGCGCGACTAGCGCCTGATACATGCCTCCAGACACGAAGTAGTCTGGGAGACCGCTCAAGCTACGCAATAATTCTCCGGCTATCTGACATACTGACCAACTGACTCACCGATTTACCGATTAGCTGACATGTAGTTATAGGGTCTCAATTTTCGTTCAATAATTTAGTGAGAACGGTATCCTCGTGCAGACAAAAGAAAAACGTGCAAAAAACGTGAGAACAGTACAAGGTAGAAAAAGACAAAAAACATATCAAGACAAAAACGACGGGAAAAACGTAACAACAATAAGTAGGCAAACAAACAAGAATTATATAAGGCCAAAAAAGGGCAAAAATGGCCGATAGCTCACAAGGTGCAAGCAGGGTATACTAAATTTCATGAGGTCATATGAAGTGGAAACAAGAGGGCAGGGTGCCGTTGTCCTGGGAGCTTCCGCCGCCTTGGCGGGTGCTCTAGTAGAAGAGTTGCTACTAGCCGGCATCAAGGCTATTGCGCCAAACGATCTCGACTCAATCGAGGCATTGCGCACCACGCACGACTTAGACTATCTGGTGCTTTTCGACGTGCAATTAAGTGCCGAGTTCAGCGCCTATCTGTCTGGTCTGATTCGCTCAGGAGAATCAAAGCTAATTATCGTTGGTCATCACAGTTCTATGCCCCGTCCTACAGGCCTCCCTCCCGCCCACAAACAAATCAGCTATAGCGATTATGTCAGCGAACACGAAATAGTCTCACAGGTTCTGACTCAGTGGTTGGATAGTGCGCGCGCTACTCACAAACTAGTCATTCCCGGCGACGGGCTCACCGAAGTGAGCCTGCTCTCGCTCGAAGATTTGACTCACTTACTCTCACTTGCCATTGTGGCGCCGCTAGGAGGTGACGGGTCTATCCTCGCGCTCGGCAATCCCCAGACTGTGTCTCTGCTTAGTTTGGCCTACCTGGTGCGCACCAATCTTCCGCACAAAATCGAACTCAGTTTCGATTCGGGTGCAGAGGTAGTAGGGGTGGTGGCGGAGGTGGTCGACTACACCTCCACCCTCGAAAGTTTGGGCGAGGGGCCAAAAGAAACGATTAATAGCAATCTCAAAAAATATCTTCACGACCATGTCAAAATGAGTCCCAAATCGCCCGCGGTCGCACCTCCTCCGGTTGCTCCTCCTCAACCCACTGTTCCATTGCCCCAAAAAGAGCCCCTGGCGGTCAAAAAGCTCACGCCGCTGCGCGCGCCAAGCGCCGTCTTTGTCCCGCTTGAACCTCGCCGAACCAAGCGCCAATTATCGCTTCACTTACCGTCCTTCCCTAAACGTTCTCGTCCTCGCCCCCCTCGCTTGCGCTCCGTGGTGGGTAGGGGAGTGGTTATTGCCATTGCCTTGTACCTGGGAACACTAGCATTTTCTTCCACCATTGCCTTCATGTCTGCTCGTCACCTCGCCAAGCAAGTCATGGCCAGCGAGACCCCAACTACCTCCCCACTCAACAAATTTACTCTTACCTACTTGCGCGCCAACTGGGTAGCCCTCACCTCCATTCCAGTTGTCGCCAAGCAACCTTCTGTCGCGGAGGTCAGCCTGCTCCTCGATGCCTATAGTCAGAGCCTGTCTGTTTTTGAAACTGCAACGTCGCTGAGCGCGACCACCAGCGACCTCATTCACTATGTCTTTGGTACTGGTAACGCCGACGTCGCCCAGTCACTCAGTCGCAGTCGCCTCGAAGTCGAGGAGTTGTATCAAAAACTCTCCCTCCTGGATGGTTCTCTGCCAGAGGAACCACCACTCATTCTCTCGGAGAAATACCAGGGTCAGTATAGAGACGCCAAAAGCAAACTCAAAGACTTAAAACACTCAGTCATCACCAGTAAGGCCTTACTGGCTTCAGTCCCAGACATCATCGGACTCGGTGGTCGTCGTAAATACGGTGTGCTATTCCAAAACAACATGGAGCTCCGCGCCACCGGGGGATTTATTGGCTCATTCTCGATTCTTAGTTTTGAAAACGGCAAGCTCTACGATATGCCCATCTACGACGTTTATGACGCCGACGGCCAGCTCAAAGGCCACGTCGAGCCGCCCAAACCCATCAAAGACATCTTGGGCGAGGCCAACTGGTACTTGCGCGACTCTAACTTTGACCCCGATTTTCCCACCAGCGCCAGACGAGCCGAGTGGTTTATCAAAAAGTCGCTCAACCAAGATCTAGACGGGACCATCGCCGTCAACATCAACTCACTCACCTCCCTCCTCAAAGCCACGGGACCGCTCACCGTTCCCGACTACAACGAGACGATCACGGCGGAGAATCTCTACGAAAGGTCACAGTTCCACGCAGAAGTTAACTTTTTCCCCGGCAGCACTCAGAAAAAGGAGTTTTTGAGCACCGTCGCCAACACGCTATTTACCCGCCTGCCAAACATTGGGGAGGGGGAGGCACTCAAAATCATCGCTGCGCTCACCCAAACGGTCGAGTCCAAAAACACCTTGATTTCTATGCTCAACCCCACCACCGACCACGTGTTTGCTACACTCGGGTGGAATGGGGGAGTCAACGACTTTCCTTGTCCCACCACCTCGATTTGTCACAAGGATTACGCCATGGTTGTCGACGCCAATTTTGGCGTCAACAAAGCCAACTACTACATCGAGCGCGACATCGAAGAGGTCATCACCTTTGACAAAGACCTCCTCGTCAACCACACTTTGCGCCTGCGCTACCGCAACGCCTCCACCTCCTCGGCTTGGCCGGCCGGAACCTACAAAAATTACCAGCGGCTCTATCTCCCGCAGGGGACAAGTATCGCAAGCATCAAACTAGACGACAAAGTATTGGAAGCCAAAGACTACACCCTCACCGCCGAACACGGCAAATTTGTAGTTGCCTACCTCGTGCAGGTCCCAATTAGCAGCCAGGTCAACGTGGAGGTTTCATATACTACCCCGCAGTTGCCCCAGGAAAGCGAGCTCCTCTACACCTGGTACTGGCAAAAGCAATCGGGCACTTCTTCTAGCGACAATGTTTCGGTTTATCTCAACTACCCACTGTATTTGCGCCCCGCCGTCATTTCCCCGCAGGCCGAGTTGGCGCCCCAGCAGCTCAAATTCAACTTCCAGAACGACACCGATCACCGCGTGACCGTGAAATTTACCAAGTAGTCATGATATAATCCCCGTATGACCACATTCGAGCTCTCAGCTAGTACCCGCACCATCTTTGGTCGCAAGACCAAGCAGCTCCGCAAAAAGGGTCTCGTCCCCGCCAATATTTTTGGCAAAAAAATCAAATCCATGGCTATCGAGCTCGAGTCCTCTGTGTTGCTCGACACCATGCGCAAGGCCGGCGAGACTGGCCTCATTCATCTGAAAGTTAAAGGCGACGACAAATCGCATGCCGTCCTCGTTTCTGGTTACGCCCAAGACCCAGTCTCAGGCGCCATGCTCCACGTCGATTTCCACGAAGTTGATTTGAAACAAAAGACCACCGCCACCGTGCCGCTCAAGGCAGTCGGAGAGTCCGAAGCTGTCAAGTCGGGCATGGTCTTGGTCATGATGAAGAACGAGCTCGACGTCGAGGCTCTCCCCACCGATCTTCCAGACTCTATCGAAGTCGACATCTCGGTCCTGACGGAAGTAGGTATGTCTATCCTTGCCAAAGATCTCAAAATTGATCGCTCCAAAGTTACCTTGACCGTCGAAGACGAAGAAACCATCGCCACGATCCAAGAGCCAGCCAAAGAAGAAGTGGTCGAGGTCGCGCCTGCCGAAGGTGAAGTTGTTGAAGGTGAGGCTAAACCTGCAGAGGGCGATGCTAAACCAGAGGCTGATGCCAAAGCTGACGCTAAAAAAGAGTAATTAGTCGTTGGGATCTAAAATTCTGGCTTTTTCACGATATTCGTCGCTTTTCTCGCTGTTGCCGAGTTGTTTGTATAGGTCGGCCAGTGTCAGATAGATTTGTCTATTCCCTGGGTACTGCTCCAACTTAGCTTCAAGCTCCACAATCCATCGCTCCACCTTTCGCTCCGGATACACCAAATCTTCCAACCCGCTCATCGGCTCATTCCACAGCTCCTGAGCTAATTGATAATCCCCCAATCTCGCCGCCTTCTCTACTACCGCCTCCAAACGTGTCGCTCCCGCCACGCTACTTTTCGCACCCACTGCGCTACCCACAAACACCACAAGGACTATTCCCACAGCCATCCACTGCCAATGCTGGGGCAGGGGAGAGCGCTCTACCACTTTCCATGTGTACTGCTCCAAACTCCCCCAGAAACCGTCGACCTTCTTCATTCCTTGAGTATACCGTGTCAGGGGAATTATCGCGTCAGCAATTGCAAAACTGCCAAGTTTTGGATAGGGGTACCGCCCATTTGCACCATGGTATATGGTGCCTTTTCATTTCGCACAAAGTTTCCACCAAAGACTTCTCGCAAATAGGTAATTTTCTCTGGATCTATTTGTTTATTTTCCACCGCGCGCATGAGTATTTTGTTGTACTCAAGTATTTTCGGCCAATCACTTACAAGGTTAATCTCCTTGGTATAAAAGGCATCCGCCAGCTCACCATGCTCAGTGCTGGTGATAAAGCTATGAATTTGCGCGCCTTGTTTAATCTGGGGGATGTCGTCTGCAGTGAGAAAGGGTGCTTCCGCTCTGGTATGGCACGTGACGATATCGTAGTTTTGTAACTCACTTTTCCAGCTTGGGACATACTTGAGTTCTATCCCCAGCTCCTGACCCATCATTTCAAATGTCTCTTTTCTGTCACTAGGGGAATAGTAGTCAACTAATGTAATTACTGGCGTAAGTGCGGCTAACCCCTTTACCGCCCAACTAGCCGTCTTTCCCGACCCAAACAAGAGGATTTTCAAGTCACCCAGGTTCTGGTGGGTGTGACGCAGAATAAGTGCATCCATTAGTCCTGTCCGCATGGCTGCGTACTCAGTATAATCTGCCTGAAATATACATTTCCCATCTCGATACACGAGCGCGTGCTGGGGTGCCTTTTTCGAGATTAGATCAAATGGGGTAGACACCTCATAAAAAGTTGGCGGGGTAGTGGAGGGGTCAAACATGAGAAAATTGATGATATCTCCGACAAACTTCCCCTCGACATTAAATTCCGTTACCTTCTTCTCAAAAACATACTTATCCTGCTCCAGAAACACTTTCTCGATATTCTCGCCCAATGATTTCAGATCAATATTTTGCATGTATCAATTATAACTCAAGACTACTTTGCCATCTTCCATAGTATCTCAAACATTTGCTGCTCAGTCCGAGCTATCTCCGCGTTGTGTATTTCCACCCCAAAATACTCTCCCTGGTAGTGATAGTAATAGGCAAAGACATCGCCATAGATATAGGTATCGTGCTTGATCTCGAGGATATTTGGGTCAATCCTGCGGTGGGTATAAACCTGCTTGTACTTTTCACCAAGACTTGTAAATTCAAAGTCATCATCTTGGTCATTGGTGATTTCTCTCGATTCGACGCCCGTCTCCATGTTTTTACTCCTCAACTTATCCGCGTAAGTCTTGCCCACGCTCGAGTTCCAGTTTTCATATCCTATTCCTGCATAAGATTTGCGGCTTGCCACTACATTCCACAGCATTTGCTTGAGACCTTCTCTCCCCTGGAAATACTTTACTTCTGACCCAGCGAAAGCCGTCTGTTCGCCCAACTCTTTTACTAGTATGGGTATCCTCGCTTTTAGTTTTTCTACTCGCGCCTCCTCACTCATTAGGTACTGGCTCAGCCCATCTGGATTTGCTTTGTAGCTACTAGATTTATCTTTAAGTACTAGTTCAACCAGACCCGCCTCTCTCAAATCTTCCAGGTATCTATATAGTGACGATCTATTTATCTTTGTTTCACGTGCCAACTGTAATGGGGTGGCCGTCATTTTTATTAGCAGCTCATATACCAGCCCATGCTTATCGGTAAGGCCTAAATCTTGCATTAATATTTTCAAGAAAGTGTTTATCATTATGAACATCAGTTTAACATAATCAATAATACAGATAAAATATGTGGATAATTATGTGCATAACCACAAACAAGTGGGGATAACTTACAATATAACTATGGCCAAAACCAACTACAAGCGAAATATCAAATACTTCATGATTACCTCTATTTTCCAGTGGTTTTTCGTCGTCATTGGGGTTTGGGTTCTCATCTGGCGCAGCTATTTGTCCTGGGAGGAAATCGCTCTAGTTACCTCCATTAGTCTCCTGGTTCAGCTACTACTCGAGCTCCCCTCAGGTGCCCTCGCTGATCTCTGGGGACGCAAAAACACAATCATTCTCGGTCGGGTGCTCGGGGGGATCGGCTTTGCCATTTTTATTTTTGCCACCAACTTCTGGATGTTTCTCCTTGGCAACATTCTCTATCTAGCCAACTGGGCCTTCGAGTCTGGCGCCTTGTCTGCGCTACTCTTTGATTCTCTCAAAGAAAACGGGGTGGGGGAGGAGGAGTATCAGCGGGTCGAAGCCGATACTTTCTTCTGGTGTACTCTCGGCATGGCAATTTCTAGCGCACTGGGCGGCTATCTCTACACCTTGCATCACCAGCTCCCTTATATCGCCACGACCATCGCAGCTATTCTTGCCCTAGCTACAGCCTTTGGTCTAGAGGAGCCCGAGCTCGACAGTGTCAAGGTCGACTTAAAATCTTATCTTCGTCAGAACTGGGAAGGTTTCCTCCACATTTTTCGCAACGCCAAAATCCGTGCAGTCTCCATCTTTTCTATCCTCATCAATTTTGTAGCTTATGTCGGGCTTTGGTATCTTTATGAGCCACGCTTGGCCGAGGGTGGCTTCCCCGCCACCTGGCTAGCACTACTAGTCTCTGGGACTTATCTAATTCGCGCTTTTGGTACCAAGCTCATCCCGATTGTGCTCAAATTTGGCGACAAAAACATCCCAATTATTCTCACCCTTTTCCAGGCCTTTGGCTCCGGTCTATCCTTTATAGAAACCAGGTTTGGCGCGATCTCCAGCGTCTATTTACGCAAGATGTCCGATGGGATGCGTAGTCCCATCCTCGCCAGACTGCAAAACGTCGAGCTCGAATCGCGCTATCGCGCCACCAGCCTCTCGGCCATCTCTCTACTGGGTAATGTCCTCATCTCCCTCGTCGGACCCCTCATTGGATATCTCATGGGGCAGGGGAGTGTCAGCGCTACTCTTGGTTATTTCTCCCTTATTGGTCTCATCCTAGTCCTGCCATCCGCAATTTACCTCTCCCGTCAGATGAGAGAAAACTAAGCTATTCTTTTAGAATCGTTTTTCATCCGAATTAAAATGTTTATAAATACGGAGGCCAGTATCACCGTCCCAGCACTTAGATTAAAGAGTGCGAGCTTGCCATCCTCAATCATATTGCCAGCCAATATAGCCAGAACCACATAGGGGATCTTTGTTAGAAGAGCGACCGTTGAAAGTGCAGTTGCGCGGTGTTTCGGGTCCAATTCATTGTTCACCACCACAGAGATCCAGGGATAGACCAAGTATCCAGAAATACCGATGAGGAGCATTGGGAGTATCCCAAAATAATTTAGCGGGAGTGACGCTACTAAGAATCCCACCCCCATGACGACAGTAAGGGTATAAAGTCCGCGACGATCACTTATGAGCCCTCTTATTTTAGGCAAAAGTCGCATAAGCATAGCACTAAGCAGTCCAAACCCCGCAAATAACACAGCTTGGGTTTTATCTAAAAAGCCAAAACTAGTTGCGATGGCTGGCTTGAGAAACCCCCACTCATACATATATTCAGCTCCCATGAGAACCAAGATGATGAGAACAAACGGCTTTAACGTAGGAAGTAGTAGTTGCTTACTTCCATCAACTAGAGTAGACCACCACCGAGCGAGTGCAAACTTTTCAGTATCAGTTTTTGGTTCACTAAGTCCAAACGCGACAACACAAGCAATCAAATATCCAACTCCCATACCCAGGTGGGTCGATCGATAGTGGATTACATACATGAGTCCACCAACGAGTGTGGCAATCACTGTGGTGACTGTAGCCAAACTACTAGTAGCACTAATCACCTTATCAAACTCTTCTTGCTTATGATGGTCAACCAAAGAATCAAAGGCCAAGGCCTCCGCGGCTCCCGAGTAAAAAGCCCATCCAGCTTGGGCAAGCAAGAATCCGATCCAAAGGGGTGCGATGTCATTTGCGCTCCCCATTGTCAAAAAACCAGCCGAAGCCAACAACATTCCAATAATAATTGTTTTTCTTTTACCGATCACATCAGCAATTGCTCCAGAAGGAACTTCCATAACTAAACCAAACAGGAAGCAGAGTGCGTCCATCACGCCGAGTTCGCCATAAGTCATGTATCTCAACCAATAAAATATCCAGTTTCCAGCCAAAAACCACAAATTATTAAATGCCGTTAACAAATAAAATCGACCAATATTAGGGATTTGGCGTAAGGGAAAAACTTTGTCGAGCCAACGAGCTACTTTCATGAACAGAATTATATCTTGTTATAGTCTAAGCAAACAGGGAGGTTAATTAAGTTATAATTTTCTCTATGTCCTGGCTTATCTACTCACTCCTCGCCCTCACCTGTTTTATCATCTATGACACCAGCGGTCGTTACTACGCAACAAAATCAGAGGACCCCCGCGCCTTTGCCGCCATCTACAATTTATTTGTCGCCCTCATGGCTCCTGCCATTTTCCTCGTTGATCGGACCATGCCGAGCCACTTGTCTCCTTGGGCCATATTTCTGACTATCGCCGGGCTCTTCTTCTGGGCACTCAATGGCAGGTTCGAGTATTTTGCCAAAAAGCACGTCGAGGCCTCTATTTTTGCGATTACCATCAAGATTGCAGTTGTCATGAGTTTTTTCCTCTCGATTATTTTTCTCCACGAATCATTCACTCTACCCAAACTTGTTGGAGTTATTTTAATCATCATCGCCAACGCCCTGCTCTTCATTGGTCAAAAGCAGGGGACAGTCATGAGCACCAAGGGAGTCTACTACTCGGCCATTTTAGTCACGATTCTCTCGGTCGCCTGGATATTTGATGTCGTCAATGTCAAAAACTGGGGAGTCGGTACGTTTAGTGTTTTGTCATTTCTGGCTCCCAGTCTGCTGAGTGGGCTATTCCCTCCACTCAAACTCAGCGCAATCAAACGTGAACTCAGTCTAACTCCGTGGTGGCAGATAGTTTTTCTAGGGTTCTTTAATCTGGCGGGTTACGGCTTTATGCTCAAGTCTTTCACCTTGGGCGAGGCGAGTAATGTTTTACCTATCGTCACTTCAACCACTCCGTTCATCGTCCTCCTCGGAGTTATTTTCTTGGGTGAGCGCAACTTCCTGGGCCGCAAACTCGCCTCAAGCGTTCTGACACTGATAGTCATTTATCTCATGCGCTAACTTCCACTTAAAATGTATAATCTCCCCATGCGTAAATACTTCCCGTCGTACGGCGTCAAAAAACATCTCTCTTTTTTATTGGATAACCTTATTTTTAAATGGTTGGTTCATTCTACCCAACTGGGTTTTCTATTTCCGTCAACACATTGACCATACTCAACTAGGGATAGTCGAGGGAGTTGCTGTCCTGGTGGGAATACTTATGGAAGTCCCCTCAGGTGTACTAGCCGATCTCCTGGGCAAAAAGAACACCATCATCCTGGGTAGCATCTTCCAAATTATTTCTTGTCTCATCCTGATTAATTCAACTGAGTTCATCCATTTCCTGATCGGCAACATCGCCATGTTTATTGGTTTTTCATTTCAGTCCGGTGCCACCGAAGCATTTGCTTACGACTCGCTTAAGGATGGGGGACAGGAGGATAAATATAGCGAGGTGATCGGCAAGGCATCTTCCATTATCATTACTGCCATACTCATAGCAACTTTTGTCGGAGGATATTTATACGGCCTTGCTCCACAAGCTCCCTTTTATGCCTGGATAATATTCCTTTCTATGTCTATTCTACTGCTCATCTTTACGACTGAACCCAAGGTAGACACCGCCAAGTTCAATGTCAAAAATTATCTCATTCATCTCAAAGAAGGGAGCATGACGCTGTTCAACGCAAAACTCCGCAAATACCTAGTCCCCATGCTTACCTTTGCCATTTTTATCAAGCTTTACCAGGGTATCGTCCGCCAATCAGCGGCTGCTTATTTTGGCTATACGGGAGAAACCTTCGGCTACCTCTTTGCAGCCATTTCTATCCCAGCCATTTATCTATCTTTCAAATTTGGGCGTATTCGCACTCACTTTAGCGACAAGTCACTGATCCTGATGAACCTAATAGGATTCTTGCTTGCATTTTTTGTTGCATCACTCACCCACAGTATGGTTTTTGGGGTAGGGTACTACCTCATCATCAACGTAGTTGAAAATATCGTCAAGCCATTTAACTCAAGTATTATCAACGAGAGAATCGACTCTCGTCACCGCGCCACCACTCTATCTACTCTGGCTCTTTTTAGCCAAATACCCTA
>CAYILS010000013.1:0-15608 GCA_964364325.1 uncultured Pseudomonadales bacterium | reverse complement strand
ATAAAGTTTTTGCGCGGGATCATGACCCCGTCGAGGTAGATATCTTTGGCGAAGGATAAAAGTTCACTGGACAATTCTGGACTCACCTCTTCGTCGGCGTCGACCATCAAAACCCAATCATATTTGAGGGTCTGAGAAATGGCAAAATTGCGCTGGGCGGCAAACGACTCAAACTGATGAGTGATTACTTCTGCCTTGTGCTTTTTGGCGATAGGTACGGTCTGATCAGTCGACCCACCATCGATTAAAACAATCTTATCGACGAATGAAAGAGACTTGAGTGTTTTACCTACATATTTCGCGCTATTGTGCGTGAGGACTACAGCCGCAATACTAGGTTTTAGGGTTTTCTTTTTCCAGGAACTGGCCTGGAAGTGATAGGAGTAGGAATCAGCAGCGGTGCCAAACTCATAACCAAGCTTCTGCGCGTTCTCGATATAGAGATAATCATTGCTCACTGCCGACGAGGTACCAAATTTTTCTTGAGCCCTATACCCACCCAGGGCGATAAAATCAGTTTTGTTTTGCAGCAGGGGGATGAAGAAACCGCCTTTGACAAACCCAGTCGCGTTTTGTGCTTGGCACCAGGAGTTAAAATCTGCTTCCTTAAATTCACTCGGGGTAGTCCCGAAATCCTGCTGAATATTGTCCTTATAAACGGGAATAAACCCTGGTTCGACGAGCCGACCGGCCACGAGGCGTTTGGGTTGTATATACTTGAGCAAGTTGCTATCCCAGTGAGGGGCAAAATATTGGTCGTCGGTAGCAAAGACAAGGTAGTTTGATGAGGCCGAGCTGGCGCCCTTGTTCCAGTTACCATAGGGACCAAGATTTTTTTGGTTAATGATGGGAGTGATGGCATGCTTTTTGCAGACAGACAAAATGGCTTTCGAGATCTCTCCGGTTTTTTGGTCGGGGTCGACAACCACCACGATTTCTATTGGTAGATCTGAGTTTTGCTCAAGACTCTTCAGGGCGAGATCCAGCTCATCAGCCGCATTGACGGTCGGGATAATAATAGAGAGAGTATGTTTGTTTTTCATGTATTCCTTTTGCCCATCATACCCAACCAGTTCGCAAACTCTGCCTTTAGTTTACTCCCATCGACGAGGTAGATGGTAACTGCATAGGTCAGCATGCCGATCAGAATAGTCATGACCAGTGTCGGGAGGTCGTGCGTGATGAGGCGATTGGCACCGTAAGTCACGACTGCCATGATGGCACTCGCCAAGAGCGGCTTTTTGAGTGAATCCCAGGTCGAGACCGTCACCACTTTGTTCATTTGCCACACGACAATGGGGAGCGTAGCGTAGGTGATGCAGAAACCGGCGATGGCAATGCCAACAAAGCCATATTTATAAATGAGCGGGGCACCCAGCAGCCAGGTCAAGATAGTATAGAGCGTCATCAGAGCCAGAACTACTTTTGGTTTGCCCAGGGCATAGAGCGCGTTGGTATAGGTGGTCGTGATGATAATGGGATAGGCCCCAGCCAAAAAGAGGAGAAGCGTGGGCAGGGATGGTAGCCATTTGGCGGATTTGTCGGCGTAGAGGTATTCGAGGATGGGTCTCGCCGTAATGAGAAGTCCGGTAATGGCTGGCATGTAGAGATAGGCCATAAATGAGACCGATTTTTCGATCCATCTACGGAGGCGCTCCTTGTCGTGCTGGATGCGCGAGTAGGCCGGGAACATGACGCGACTGACGATATTGATAATCTCCATGGGACGAGTGGCAATATTTTGGGCTAGATTGACAAAGCCTACCGCGGCGGGCCCGTACCAGTAGGCAATGAGAGTGGGGGTAATATTGTCTTTGATGAGGGCTAAGACACTGTTGAGTTGGTACGGCACGCCAAATGACAAAAGTGTTTTGACGGATTTGCGCGAAAATGACCACCCGATATTCCAGGGTGATAAGAGATTGAGTGCAAGTGCCCCCGTGAGGGTGCGGGCGAGAATCGCGATCACGAGACTCCATACACCATATCCATGGAGCGCCATATAGACCGCAATGGCGTTGTAGACAACGGTCTCGATAATCTCGGGAATGACCAGCTTTTCAAATTTGAGCTGACGCTCCAGAATGATGGAAGGAATGGTTTTGAAAGAAGTAAAAAACAATGACAGGGAAAGAACGCGAATGAGCCATGAGCCTTGCAGTCCCAGGTCGTAAAAATTGGCCACTGGAACTGAGGTAATCCAGGCGATAATGAGGATGAGCGTGACGAGCGATTGCTGGATGGTAAAGGTCGTACGCGTGTCGTCGTCGGTGAGCTCTTCCTTTTTTTGGATGAGGGCAGCGCCAAAGCCGATATCAGAAAAGAATGAGAGAAAGGTAAAGACGACAAAACTGATAATGCCAAATACCCCAAAAACATCCTGGGTGAGCGCGCGAGCCAGCACGATGATACCCACCGTATCGATGACTTTGAGAATGAGGCGGCGAAACGTTAGGGTGAATACCCCTTTAAAGGCTTTGAATTTGATGTTGTCTAGATTGATACTACTCATGGCTTGACTTCAACTTTATATGCGCCTTGTGGCCAGGTATTGTGGAGTCCATCATAGTATACCCCTAGATCTGAAATGCCGCATATAACTCGAGGGCCGTTCTCAAGGGATAAGGCATACGAAAGCTCGCGAGGGGCACTCCCCTCCCCCACAAAAACGACATTCTCATGCTCACAGATACCCTCCCAGTCGTAGCGGGTGAGTGCATCTTGCGTCATAACCGCACGGCCAGTTGTCCAGTGGTGGCCCTCGCTAAACTGGATAGAGTAGAAAGATGCCAGTATATAAAAGACAGCAACTACATACTGGTGCTTGGGTTTTAGATCCTGAAATAACAAGAGGAGAAAAGGAATGAGGGCGAGATCGAGGTAGTGGGGATAGAGATGATCGCGCAGTAAAATGATGGGACCAAGTCCAGCCACGAACCACACGGCGTAGAGCCAACGCTTAGATATGACTAGTCTAGTAAGGGCAAACAATGCGATGAGACTACTACTCAGCGTGATGATGAGGGCAGAGGTGCCATAGTCAGAGATGAACTTGGCTATATTAATGCCCATACGCGGAAGACCATAACTAACCAGTGTCTCAGGGAAATTGGCCGCGAATAAAAAGTACCAGCGAATATTGGTCAAAACTGAGGGGCCAAAAAAAAGATGATACTCCGACTGCGTACCGCTACTCGTGGCTAGGCGCATGACTACATACAAAATAAATACCCCGGCGTAGGGAACAAATTGGCGAACGGTGAGTTTGGTTTTGGCTACGAACATGAGACCAAGCGCGATCAGCGGGGTCACGATGGCTGTTTCTTTGGATAGTAATGCCAAGATTAGAATAATGGCGCTTTTCCAATAGTTTTGTTTGAGGAAGAAGATGAGTGAAAGCAACGAGAAAGCAGCCGCGAGGAGCTGTTGGGTAGCGGCGATGTAATAGAGCGAGAGGAAGTGCACTGACGAGACCGAGTATGAGAGCGCGACTAAGAGCGGAGTGGGAGACTTGAGCTTGAGCTCTGTGAGTAAGCGAAAAACCAAGTAGCCGCTAAGTGATTGGATAAGCAGCATAAAGAGGTGCATGAAAAATGGATTTTGGTTAAACAAAAAATAGTAGAGCTGGGTACCCATGGGCCTAAAGAACGCGAACCCAGACTGTGCGAGGGGATTAAAGAAGTTGGCCACATCGCTCAAATTGTGCGCATCGGAAATGAGCAAAAAGTACCAGTCATCTTGCGAGAAGCCGTATTTGAGTGAGCCAAAATAGGCTATGGTCACACAAAGCAGGATAAGGAGATAGGTTTTAATTTTTGACATAGAGTTTGATCGCGATAATTAGTGAGATTAAAGATAACACAGTCGCAATGTTTTCAAGTAGTGTATGACCCTGTTTTGCAACTACGTCACTAGAATGTGTGGGATTGCTGAAGGCCAGTTGCCCACCTACTCCCGGATAGATCGCAACCCGCTTGCCATCTACTCTAACTTGCCAGGTCGGGTAATAAATGTAGGGTAAAAGCTCGGTATCAGTAAAGGTAGTATTTTGCGTATCCAACCAGACAGGGCGGTATTCGGGAATGATACTAGGCAATGTGTCGAGATATGGCTCTGCAGTAAAATCCTCTAACTTGGCCGGGTATGTAGTTTGAGGCGTAAAAAGCTTGAGATTGAGATTGAGCGTAGCAGAGAGCAGAAAACTAAAAACTAGAACCTGGATAGGCAAAGGTTTGATTAAGGTTAGGGAATAGCCCGCGAGGATGGACGTGAAAAATCCCGCGAGCGCGAGATACCGCCAGGGGAATTGAACGAGAGAGAGGAATGGCAGACTCTGCCAGATAAATTTGGAATAGCTAGTGGCCATGAATATTGAAATAACGAGCGAGATGACCCAAAACAGCTCACTACGCCTTTTTTTGATAAAGATAATGAGTGTGGCGATGGCTGAAAGCAGGAGTTGGAGTTTGCCGATTTTGAACGACATCCCATCTTCTATCCCCTCCCCCGAGCCCCCATACCCCCACAGCGAATTCCATAGTTGAGAGGGGGCAACAAAGTGTTTAGCGTAGGCAGTAGTACGCGCTACCGTGTCAGCCATGACAAAGTGGCGCTCAAATAATAAAGGCAATAAATAGAAACTAGATACTAATAAAGTAGTAACTATGGGCACCATTAATAACTTGAAGTTCAGTCTGTGGTGCATGATGATCCAGACTAAGAGGAATGGGGATGTAATGAGCGGGATCAAGTTGTGGGAGAGTAGAAACAAAGTGGTAACCAAGCCGGCTAGTAAGCGACGACGCATAGATCCTAGATCTCGCCAAACATAAAATACCCACGGCAACAACGCCATAGAGAGATACTCGGCGTAGGCACCTCGCACATAGATATTGACGGCGGCGTAAGGCAAAAGAGCAAATGAGAGAGAGGACAGAATTGCCGGGAGCCGTCCCCAGCCTCTCGTCAAAAGATACATGCCGATCATACCTAGAACTGAAGATATAAAAAGCACGGCCTTCACCCCCACGAAGTAGGACGAGGTCAATGTTTTACCTAGGAGCGCCAAGTAAGTCATAAGCGGGGCGTAAAAATGGAAAAGCGGGTAGCCCTGGCCACCATTTAGCTCGCCTGCCCAGATCGCCGGGAATCCCGACCCCGATAAGGAGTGTTCGAGGAGATAGACCCGGAGAATCGCGGTAGTGTCATGCATGGGATACCAGACAGATGAGAGAATGGGGCGGAAAATGAGATATGCAAAGAGAATGAATGTAAGGGTGACTAATTTGCGCATAGTCTACTTGCCCTGCGGCAAAACGCGATAAAGACGCATGGTATAGAGGGGGTCAAATTTGTGGTATTCGCCGATCAATTCGAGACCTGGCAATTGACTGGGGGTTTGGGTGTTGTTCAACACAAGGTAGGTCTCGGGGTTGGTTTTGACTGATTCTAGGGCATGAGACGGTGGAATAATCGTAATGGGATAGAGCCCAGTAATGGTCATGCCCGGCACTCGGCCATCTACATAGAGCTCTAGACCGTGTGGCAAGATACCAAAGGTCCCTTCGGTAAAGATGGTCATGGGCTGACCTGTTTCTCGTAGGCGACTGAGTGCCCAGTCGGCGATCTGCTTGGTGCCGTTGCCCGCGGACCAGCCATTGACATAGCCTTCATCCACCGAGACGTAGGGATAATTGATCGGGTCGACTATCAACTTGCCAATCAAAGAGAGAGGTAAGATCAAAAATGCGAGCGTAGCAAAAATAGTTAGTTTGAGCGATTTGATTTGGCTAAGCGCATAAATGGCAAAGTAGAGAATAAACGGCGTGACAAAGATGACGTAACGCGGGGCGAAGAGCCTGGCTAGCAGTACTGTCCCCATCATGGGGGCCAGCAACCACGCAGCGAGGAAGAGGAATTTGCGCACGTCGGCTTTGATCATGAGGTAGATACCTGACGCGGCCAGGAGGAGTAAAGGAATAGTGGTGTAGCCGATCTGCCACCGCCAGACGTCGAGGAAATTGTTGGTTAAACGGTTGATTTCGTTAAAGATCTCGCTGTAGGGGACGATGAAGAAGGCGTTCTTCTGCCCTATCATGTGCATCCAGGGAGATAACCGCTGAACATTGTACATGACTCCCGCAATAATCCAAGCGACCAAAACTAAGCCTAGATAGTTGAAAGTAGATTTGGTAAAGAGTTTTTTGTAGTCAAAGTCGAGGAGGTAGGCAAAGGGGATGAGCAGGAGGAAGAACATGCCGGATGATTTGACGAGGATGGTGGCACCAGTCACCATACCTAGGAGCATGGCGACGTCAAGCCGGCGGGAGCGAGCGAGGAGAATGGAAAAATTGCAGACCCAGATAGAACCGGCAACCAGTGTGGACTCCATGACCCCAAAACGATAGTAAAAGAAGAGATATGGGGAGAGTGCAGTGAGAACCATGGCGATTAGACCGGTCTTTTTGTTGCCTAGTAAATAGCCCAGATACCCCATGCCCAGGACGGTAATAAAGCCAGAGACACCAGAAGCCAGTCGGCCGGCGTAGAGAGGGTCGTCGATCAGTTTGAGAAAAGGAATCACAAACCAAACGTAGAGTGGTTGCTTGCCATCGGTCAAACTAATAAACCGCCAGGAGGCGTCGTGCCAGGCGATCTGCGCCCAGCGTAGATAGAGGGCTTCGTCGACAAAAATGGGGAGGCGCGTCAGGTTGGCGGTAACGAGGACAAAGAATGCGACCGTCAGAGTAATGAGGATAATCCAATCAAGTTTTTTGAGACGCGGGAACCACTTCATTGACTCATTATAACTTACTTTAAACGTTTCTTGCTTTCAGGGATTTCGAGATAATTGTCTTGAGAAATGATGCTACGGCCGAGTTCTTCCTCGGTGTGTTTGCGAGCCTGGCCGGCAACGTTGCCACCACGAATTGCCACTTTCTTGCTCTTGTTAAAGGTTGGAGGCTTTTCTTGGACTGAGATCTCGGTTGTGACTCGCTCTCCAAGCATAGTAAAGATCAATTCTAAATCAGTCATGTGGTCACGAAGATTTTCTCGTTTTAACTTTTTGAGTTTTTTGTACTCGCTCGGCGTCATACCGAAAGTAGCCTTGCTAATCTCCGCGGTTAGAATGGCATAGTCTTGCTCGCTGTGTATCCCTCGCTCTTTCCACTCGTCAGTGAGGTTTTGGCGAATGGCGATACCTCGCAACCTTTTATCTATCCAGTTTTGGGAGTATCCCTTTTGTTCGTACAACTTTTTCATTCGCTCTTGGGCGAGTTCGGGGTTTTCGATTTCTTGGACTCGCTCGTAGCCAACTTTGGCTAACCAGCGCTTAAATGGTTCAGCTTTAGGTGATGTAATGGATTGAATTATGCGAAAGACTCCTTCCGTGTTGGCACAGATCATTTTTTGAGTACCCCCAGAAGTTGGTATCGGAAGGGGGTGTTCAATTTGAACCCACCCTTTGGCAAGCTCTAAATCCCGATTCAACATGTTCTTGAGATACTGCTTCGGATTTTGTGAATCGGTGAGAGCAAAAATTACATCTACTATCACAAACCACCATTCGTCCGCGTGTAACACCCTGCGGATCTGTTTGCCTTCAAAAATAGCTATCTTGTTTTCGTTCATGATTCATTTATAAACCAAATACAACCCGAAGTCAATCATTTTATCTTACTCATTATTTTCTCGAAATAGGACTTGTGTGACCGGCTATTTTCTCCGTCAAACCTAGCCAAGTGGATACCAGCCGCGAGGGCGAGATACTGAGGGATTTTTGTCTGATCAATCTCTTCATGTAGTGATATGACCCGAGCATCTAGCGCCATGACTTTCTTTAGGGTTTCATAGAGATTCCTGTAAAAAATTGGCACGTGCGAGGGTGCGTTGGAAACAGCCGCATTCACCGCAGTTAAAGCAATATCTAAGAGGGGATCGCCTACGAACGCATCCATCCAATCAATGACGTAGTCCGCGTCGTTTAGGCTATGCAGTACATTTCCGTGATGAAAATCTCCATGACAGAGCTTATTGGCATTATTAGTACTGAGTACTTTTAGCAATACAGCTTTTTGATCATCGGTAAGTCGGTTAGAACCCGTTAATAGCCTATTAAATGACTGTTGTTGAGTAGGAATCCCCGAGACATTGTTTACTGAAATTTGATCTTGAACCATAGCTAATTTCTTCGCCTGAGTGAAATATTTGATTGGGTTAGCTTGAAAAATATCCATATACGACTGACCTTCGATTGCTTGAAAAACTATTCCCGTTCTCGCTCCTTCTGTTGCTAATTTTATTGGCCGGGGAGTTGCGATTTTTGTCTGCTCATAAACTAGTAAAGCATTCGTAAATTCTTGTTCAATCTTCGCTTTGGGAAAATCAGGTAAATAGAGTTTGAGAACACGCTCATTACTGAGTTTATAAATATCTGACCTTCGACCATGATTGATTGGAACTCGCTCAATATATTCAATTATTTCAGAATTCACCATAATCTATTTACTACTATGATTCGAATTATGGTAGTGGATGATGAGATGTGACACCAAGTAGTAAATCAAGGTAATGACTAACGGGCCAAAGCTCAGTAGTGCAAAATAGGTTGGGGTGCCAATCCAGAGACCCGTGGAGATGTAGGGAATATAGCGTAAAAAAGAGCCCAGACTGTAGGCAGTCACCAGAGAGATCACGACGGGCGAGCCAGTTAGGGCGGCAAAAGGAATAATCCAGGTCACGTACCATGGCTGGTACTGATACGAATAGTGGTAGAGGAGTGGGGCGAGGAACAAAGTAGATAGGAGATAGTAGATAGGAGAGAGTGAATGTTTGGCAAATATTTTTGGCAGCAACATGACTGGCAAGAAGATCACGGTCACATACTTGATCCCAACTGAGAGCGCTAGGGAAAGAAGTGAATATACCCTCTTGGACTGAGTGAGGAGATAGAGAGAGAGGAGCAGCAGTGCAATCATGGGGGCGTCGTTGTGAGCGTTGACTAACCACTCAACTAAGATCAGAGGGTTGAGCGCAAAAACTAGCTGCGACAACACTTTGCGACTCGGGGCGATTCTCCCGATGAGCCAAATCGAGAGCAAATACCAGAAAATCTGATCAATTTTGAATAAATAGAGCGAGGGGACGAACTTGCCCATCCCAAGGAGATAATAAGGAATGGCGAGGGCGGTCATAACCGGACCATAGGGACTAGGGGTATGGATCCAGCGCATAAACCTGAGCCAGGTATCCCCTTCAAAAACCTGCGGGGCAACCGCGTGAGGGTTGGCGTGGTAAACCAAGAGCTCTTTAGCGGCAAAGAGATACTTGAACACGTCGGACGAGAGGAAGGGGTAGGCAAGTGCAAAAATCAGGGCGATCACGGTGACGAGCAACCAGGGAAAGTGAGTCGCCCGGCGCCAAAGTGCCAAAGAGCCAAAGTAACATAGATACAACAAGGTGATTATCCCCAGATACACGTGCAGTGAGGTCGTGCGGTCAAACATGGCGAGGGATTGCGACCAGTCGACGAAACTCATGACCAGCGGGTGGGAGGAAAGGGTCAAGTTGAAGTCGACGAAACCGTAACTATAAATAAACACGAAAATCGAAATAAGAAACCAGAAAAATAAAATGAGTTTAGACATTGTATTTGCCAAGTGTATAGTTGATGCGAACTCGCAAAATCTCCAAAAACATCTCGACACTCTCTTTGATAAAATTGCGTTTCTTGCCAGAGCTCGTGTCTTCGTCGCGCCATACCACCCTCACCTCTTGAATCTCCTCCCCAAGCATCTCGGACAAGAAAAGCATCTCGACGTCATACGCGGTGACCTTCCACCCGGTCGCGGAACTGGAGCGACCAAAGATGCGCATCTGGGCAAAAATCTTGTTGGCTAGACCAGTCTCAAATAGCTTAAAACCACACTGCGTGTCTTTGATGCCGCGTAACAAAAATATTTTGCGCGCCAGCAAAAATACCACCGAGGCAAACTGGCGCAGCAAACTAGAGTCGCGGCGACGGATACCGCGCGAGCCTATCACCACATTGTATCCGTCTTTGGTGTAGGGCAAGAGCTTGTCTAGCTGGTCGATGGGGGTTGATTGGTCCATGTCGGTTAACAAAGCATACTTGCCTCTGGCCACCTTGACGCCAGACCTGAGGGCAAATGGCTTGCCAGCGTGCTTATTTTTGATGAGTCTAAAGCCTGGGTTCGTTTCGATGAATTTTTCGATGTACTCCAAGCTTTTGTCAGTTGAGCCATCATCAGAGATGACAACTTCCCAGCCGTATGGCTCTTTGGCAAAGTATGCTGCGATATCTTGGAGGACACCGCGCTCGAGATTTTCGATCTCGTTGTAGTTGGGCAGAATCACTGAAACTAAGGTATTCATGGCTCTATTTTAACATTGATTTTGGCGACCCAAGCGCCGTGAGAGACATGCTCGTTGCTGACCATCTCCCGCACTCCTTCGTATTGGTAAAAGAGGGGGTGACCCAAATACGCCTCAATCGTGGGATGAGCCGGTCCAGTGATAAAAATAAAGGGTGTTGAGAGATCGTCAGTGTTACAAGGCTCCCCCTGACAAACCATGAAGAGCGTACTCTCTAAGCTGGTCGTGGGCGGATTTTCTGAGATAGTCACAAAATAGAGATAGGGAGTGGTGTGAGTACCCGATGCACTAATCAAGTTGTAGTGAACACCTCCGGCACTGCGGACAATGTAGTCAGCTACTTCCCGTGCGCGAATAACTTGGTTGGTGCCACTAGAGCCTAGGTAGCTAAACAATTGAGGCATGGCATACATCATACAAGCTAGCGTGAGAAGCGTAGAGGTAAGGCGGACTGAGTTTTTCCTCATCAAACTACCCGCCACCAAAAGATAGATGAGGGGAAAGAAAAAGCCCAAGTAGTGGAGATGGATATTCTCCTGGTAAATCCCGGTGAGGAGGAGGGGGATGATGAAGAGGAGAAAAATAAGACGGTAAATCCGGCTACTCTCCCCTTCCCGCTTGTAATGCGCAAATAAACCACCCAAAAGAACTAGACTAATCACGACTGCAACTAGAGCGCGCTGGGGGTCAGGGGTCAGGGAGTCACGACCAAACAGGCTAGCCATGAGCCTAGTCGAGGTCATGGTTACTTTGTTGGACCAAAGCGAGAGCGGGAGCGAATAGCGGATATTGTGCTCTTCTTTGGCTTCGACAAAGCGAGTGATGGCCCGAGTGTTGACAAAATCGTTGCGGACTTCAAAAACGATAAAAGGGAGCAAGGACAAGGTGAATCCAAGGATGATGGTGGTGACACCTTTGAGGAGCACCGGGATAGATTTGCGTAGATACATAACCAGGCTCACTCCGACGCCCACCAAAAATAAGAGAGCCATATAGTGCATCTGCACCAAACTACCCGCAAATATCCCCAGCAGGAAGAAGTTTTTGAAGGTGGGGGATTTTTTTTCGATAATCTGGACGAGAGACCAGATGATCAGGAGTGCAAAAAGCGGGGCCAAATTGGGGTTCCATGAGTTGCGCGTAAAACTCACGGGGAGCGGAAGGACAGCGTACATCAGAGCAGCGCTGAGGCCGACAAACTTGCCAAACCACGCTTTGCCAAAGACATACAGGAGCCAGACTGTGAGCACGCCGGTTAAAGCGATCAAGACAACGGGACCCAGCGGATTCATCTGAGCCAAAAGCAAAGCAGGAGTGACCAAGTAATAATAGAGCGGGCCTAAATACATATTACCGGTAGAGGTCTGTGGTCCCAGGAGGACTGGTCTACCCTGGTCGATCATGCGATGCATGATCAAAAGATCTCTCCCCTCATCTTCCAAGAACGTGACGGTCGAGGCGAGATTGTACAGGCGTAGAAAGAGTGCGAGGGAGAGGACAATAATGATCAGATAATGTTGACGTATCCAATTCATGCAAGCGTGTGTAGTTCTTGGTATAGTTTAAAGCTCTCTTTAGCGGCGCGCAGAATCACCCGCCAATTACCCCCGGTTTGTTCGCCAAAGAGGCGCGGATAATGGATGACCGGTAGCTGTTTGATTCTAAAGCCAGCGGCTTTGGTTTTGATAATAAATTCTGAGACCGTTATCGCGCTTTCGGTTTTGAGTTTGACGCTCTCTTTGACTTGTTTGGAGAAAAGCTTGTAGGCACAATCCACGTCGCGGACGGTCAAACCAAACAACACAAAATTCCAGACTTTGAGGAGTACCTGGGCGACAAATACCCGGTGGAACGGATCCATGCGTTTTTTGCGGTAGCCCATGATGAGATCGGCAGAGGCAGAAGTATCCACAAATTTTTCGATTTCGTCGTAGTGGAATTGACCATCAGAGTCGGTGAAAAAAATCCAGTCTTTGGTGCACTTGCTGAGACCGGTTTTGACTGCGGCGCCGTACCCCTTGTTGTGGACATGGCTGACTAGCTTGAGGCGAGGATTTACTTTACCTAGCTCCTTGACTATCTCGGCGGTTCTGTCGTGTGACCCGTCGTTGACGATGATGATCTCGTAGTCCTGGGAAATACGCTTGGCGGCTTTTTCGGCGTCGATAATGGTCGTGGCAATATTACCCTCTTCGTTGTATGCAGGCATGAAGATAGAGAGGCTAGTGAGTTTTTTTGCCATAGCATGTAGTATATAGGTATGAAGAAAAACTTACTACAAGTGGTATGTGTTGCCCTCGTGTCACTCTCTATTTTTTGGCTACCCTTTGGGTTAAAGGTACATACCTTATGGGGTATTGAGTTTGGACGTCAGGGTATGGACGTGGTAGTGCAAAACTTTGATGGGCTCAACTTCCTGGTCATAGCCAAAAGCTTATACGATCCCATGGTGATCGAGGCTATCAACGCGCAGTTCCTGACTGGCAACGACCCGATTTATTTCTCGGCTCATTTCCCCCTTTTTGCCCTGGTGATTAAACTGTTTGCGAGCTTTTTATCACTGCCCAATGCCTTGCTCCTAACCATTGTGTTGAGCAATATCCTCTTGGCGGTAGGTATCTACAACCTCGTCCGATTGGTGAGCAAAGATCCTCGAACCTGGACCATCCTGACCATGGTGGCTCTGTTTTTCCCCGCCAGGATGCTATCGGTCCGCGCGGTCGGGAGCAATGAGCCGCTCTTTATCTTCTTCATCCTCACCTCCCTGACTTTTGCCCTCAAAAACAAGTACTGGCCTAGCGCCATAGCTGGGGCACTAGGAGTCCTGACTCGCAGTCCGGGAATCCTACTTTTTGGTGTGTATATATGGCAGTGGTTGAGGGAGGATGGATTATGGGTACATAAAACGAAAAAGTATCTCCCCTACCTGATCATGCCGACAGCGCTGCTGGGACTCTTTGTCTTCTACGGCCTGAGATACCATGACCCACTCGCTTACTTCCACGCCGGGGATAATCTCCATTTGTTCTTTCCACCGTTTCAGATTTTCTCTAATACTGCCAGCTGGATAAGCGATATGTGGAGAGAAGATATCATTTACCTGTATGTCTTTTATGGAGTCGGCATATTCTTGATTCCCCAGAAATGGGATTTGCTCAAAAAGTGGGCTCTGGTGTATGGAGCCACCCTTTTGTTTGTCGTGCATAGAGATTTGGCTAGGTATGCCCTCCCCTTGGCTCCAGTCGCGATGATTGGTTATCTCCCCTTAATCGAAAAAGTCCCCAGGAAGATGTGGCTCGTGGCCATGGTTTTGCTCATCCCGATCTATCTGATGGGGTGGCAGTTTGTCCTGAAAAATATCCAGCCAATCTCTGATTGGCGAGCTTTCCTTTAACTAGGCTTTCTTGCGCCAGACAAAATGTGAGTAGGCAAAAAAGTTCCAGAACATACCGATTAATATACCGATAATCGCGTAGATCAGACCAGTGTCTATACTAAGCTCGAAATTAGAAATACTAAACTCGAAAATAGTGTGAAGGCCGATCAATCGCTCTCCCACACTCGCAATAATGAATTGGATGAGAAGCGAGCCGCCGGAGGCTAGGTTGAACTGGACGAATTTGGCGGGGATCTGGATGGGCTTGAGCTTGCGGTCCTTAAAGGTCCAGAGATTGCTCCAAGTAAAGTTGCTGATGATGGCGGTCTCGATGGCCAAAATCAGGGCGATTTGGTACGGAGTCAGGAGCGAGCCAAGACCTGATTGGAAAATGAGGCGGTAAAAATGCAAAGCAATCAGCTGGATGAGCGTACCAAACCCCCCGACCAACAAAAATTTGAGGATCCGGCTATGGAGAATTTGATCGAATCTGGCTTTCATAATGTACCTCATGGTGTTAAATATGTACTCTGGCCCAAGTTTAGAGTGACCGTTCTCACGGTCTCTAAAAACAAATGGTACTTCCACTACTTTATACCCTTTTTGGATAGTTTTCACTAAAAAGCCGATTTGCCAGGTGTACCCCTCAAAGGCGGCGCTATGCATATCGCCCAGGATATCCTTGATCATACTGACGCGGATAGCACGGTAACCTGTGGTCCAGTCGCGGACTTTGAAGTTGCCCATGACTATCCGGATATAGAGATTGCCCACGATCGAGAGGAATTTGCGATACAGCGGCCATGTTTTGGGGATGCCGCCACCTCGTATATAGCGCGATCCCAGCACCAGATCGGCCCCATTTTCGATGGCAGCAATCATGGCGGGGATGGTAGCGGGGTCGTGCTGCAAATCTGCGTCAAACTCAAAAATAATATCTGCCTTGTACTTGTCGATTGCGACCATAAAACCTTTCTTGTACGCGTGACCGAGCCCGCCTTTGTGCTTGTTGTTTAAGAGATGGATAAAGGGATACTTGTGCATCAGCTGCTCGATTTTACGGCTGGTTCCGTCTGGCGAATTATCGTCGACGAAGAGGATGTGGAACTCGTGACTATGGCACGCTTTGACGACTTGTGCCAAGGCTTGGCTGGTGGGGGTCACATTGGTGACTTCGTTATAAGTCGGGATGACGATAACAACTTTAGTTTTCATAGGATGAGAGCGTTAGTTTCATGCCAGTAGCAAAGTCAATCTTGGGCTTCCAACCAAGCAAGCGCTTGGCTTTCCCTATATCTGGATTACGACGCTTGGGGTCATCCTGCATGGTGCTTCGCTGTTCTTTAATCAAGGGCTTGCCAGTTATTTTTTCAAATATTTTGATTGCCTCGGTGAGGGTATGTTCCTCGGGATTGCCGAGATTGATGACTTGTCCCACAGCTTGGTCACTGTGATACATTTGCATAACCCCTTCGACGAGATCATCGATGTAACAAAACGAGCGGGTAGCACTCCCGTCGCCGTACATGGCGAAGGGCTTGTTGTGTAGGTATGAGTCAACCAGGTTAATCGTAAAGCGACCGTCGTCGAGGCGCATACCGGGGCCATACGTGTTGAAGATGCGAATAACCTTGACCGCAGTTTGGCCCAAGCGGTGGTAGGCAAAAGCCAGGGCTTCCATAGCCCTTTTGCCTTCGTCGTAGCAACTGCGGATCCCGTTGGGGTTGACGTTGCCCCAGTACGTTTCGCTTTGCGGGTGAACATCAGGGTCGCCGTACACCTCGGAGGTTGAGGCAAAAATTATTTGACAACGGTTTGAGTGGGCCAGCTCGAGCAT
>CAYILS010000012.1:0-15878 GCA_964364325.1 uncultured Pseudomonadales bacterium | reverse complement strand
AGCATATCCTTTTTTTGGTGCTTATCGAACGAATACTCCTTAAACCCAACTTCACTCGGACAGCCTTGAGCATATCGAATCACTTTATTCTTTGTATCAAAAACCATTGCAGAGTACGTGTAGGTCTTCGCCTCTGCAGAAGTAGAGCAGATTGCTTGCCCATTCTCACAATTTTCCCTATCCATCAGCAACTTTTCACAGTCATCCAACGACTTAATGTTGGTTACCAATTCTTTAGCGCGACTATAATGAGCTTTGGTCCACGCCTCAAATGTGGGATCTTTCTCAAAATTTAAGTTTTTATCTGGCAGAGTTAAAAAGTGATTGGTCTTGACGCCACTCTCCTTAATTTCTTCTACAAAGTATTCCTTGGCAGTTGCCTCAATCCCAAAACACTGGTTTGGATCGGCGACAAACATATTGCCGCCAATTTTAGGGTTGAAGGATTTAATTATCTCCACCGCCTCTTTGGCAGACTTCGCGTCAAGGATCAAGCGGATGTAGGGCTTGCGTATGTACGAGATTTGGTCATCACTTGTCCGCACAAAGGTTGAGATAAACGCCACGCCTTGCTCATTCATTCCGCCATAATAACCATCCTCATAAGGCACTGGGTTCTGAATAACCAGTTTACGGAATTTATCGGAGAGGGAGTCGAAGAGGGTAATTTCATCTTCGTACCTCATCCACGACACAGGGTCGCGTGTTTTCATGAGATACCAGGTATCGTTTACTCGTTTTACTGCTTGTGTACACATAAAAGTCCTCCTCTATTGCGCATACTCTACTCCCCTGCTATACTAAGTGTCAAAAGTGACGATCAGTGTCGTCACAAGCAAATACGAAAGGGGAGACATGGACAAAATCAAAAGGACACAGCAAGTATTAGAGAAATTTGGTTTATCTACCAACGAAGCTCTTGTTTATCAATCAGCTCTGAGTTTAGGTGAAACGTCACCATTCAAAATTGCCAAATCAACCGGGATCGCCCGGACAACTGTCTATGCCGTGCTCACCGATCTGGCGCTCAAAGGTTTGGTCGAGCTCGAGTCGGCAACGGGCCTCATGAAGCAGCAAACCAAAGTGCAGGCCAAAAACCCGAGCGCCTTGCGAGAAATACTCTGGGCAAAACGCGAGAGCCTTGTCAAGCAAGAGGTGGATATCGTCGAGATCCTTCCGTTTCTCAAAAAAGAATATTTAAAAGACGAAACCAATGCCGATTTCCAGTTCTTCCCTGGCAGAGAAGGTGCTACAAAAGTCAGTTTAGACATTGATGACGTTGACCAAGACGCTCATGTGTTCGACTATTTAACACCTATGGACGTGTTTGGCTCACAAGCGATCAATCAAGGAGTCGAAAAATCGATCAAATTTTGGTCACACGCCAAGTCCACTGAGTACAATCTCATCTCGCTCACTCCTTGGTCCAAGCATGCGCTGAGCTATCAGGTCGAACGCAACCCCAGTTATCTTGACCATGTCGAACATCGCTTTCTCCCTTTTGAACTAGGCAAAATGGCAGTCTGGGCGCATATCAAAGGCGACAGAATTCGGATCGCCTCAGTCAAAGGCGATGAAGTTTGGGGTCTCAAAATCCGCTCACAAAATCTCGCCGACTCGCTCATTGGTATCCACCAGGCGCTCTGGAAGCTAGCCACCCCCATCACAAAAAATATGATCGCCTCGTGGGGTCCCAACGAGTACATGCTAGCGGAAGAGCAAAAGTAAGACAAAGTTTTGTATACTATATTTAGTATGAGATCGACCCGTCAGTTCCGCACCCAGCTCGAAGCCGCCTATACGCTCATGTCGGGGGATACGACAACAGGTGAAAAACTCGACAAAATCAAAATCCTCCTCACCGGCATCAACCCTCAGTTCGACCAAAAACTAGAGCTTCTTTTCAAAAATTATCATCATCTCAGCTCCGCTGTTCAGGGAGATATTATCCACCTCTCTACTCAGGGCTTGCCAGAAACCACGGAGGCAGACCGTAAACGCAAAAAAGCCCTCGTTGTCTTTGTTACTTCCTGGAAATCACTCAAAAGCGAAGTGGTCAAAGTCCAGGGATACTATGACCAGTCGCTGGAAAATAGTAGTGCGGCTGTCGCCTCAGTGGCCAAAACAGGACTCTTTGCCAAAGGTCCTTTTGGCCTGATCACTGTTGCGGCCGTCGTTATTGTGGGGGTCGGCCTCCTTCTGCGCCAAGCGACTACAACCGTCAATATTCAAAACATTGGCTGTCCTCCGCTCGTAGTTCCCAAATTGGCTGTTAAAATTCCCGGACTCACATTGCCAGAGACCCCGATTGTTGCCGGCACTTCTCAGTCTGCCACACTCCCAAATGTGAGCGTGATTATTCATGCTACCAATACCACCCTCACCGCCACAGCATTTGATCAAACAGCGAGCTACTCCTTCCCCAGTCGGGTCGCCGATGTTCGCTTCGACAATGAGTCACTCTTGAATCAAGCTACCACTCTCAAGTTAGGAAGTTCAAAAAGTCACAATTTAATTATCGAATGTAAGTAGCTACTTAACCTCTGGCCACTTACTCACAATCAACATTCCACCTTCAGAATTTAACTCTTTCCAGATAGCTTCTGTCACAAACGGCATAAATGGGTGGAGTAGTTTGAGCCCAGTCAAAATAATGTGGCGCAAAACACTCAAAGCTACAGCCAAATCTTCGCGCGACTTAATCTCTTCCAAATGCTTCGCTGCCACCTCATCCCACATAAAATGGTAAATCGAATCTGCCGCTTCGGCAAATCTAAACTTAGCGAGTAGTTCATCAACACCTGTAATTGTTTCGTTTAATTTTTTCAAAATTTCTTGGTCGCTTTCAGTTAAACCTTTCATTTCACTGTCATACCATCCGATTTCACCACCAAATTTCTCCGCCATCATCAAGAAAAATCTAGCCATATTCCAGAGTTTATTACCAAAGTTGCGGTAGCTCACGATCTTGTCTTTAGGGAAGGAAAAGTCCTTGCCCGTCGCCGTCCCCGCAATCAGTCCCATCCGCAGTGCATCTACCCCGTACTGTTCCATATATTCGTCAGGGTTGATCACATTCCCCAGCGACTTGCTCATTTTCTTCCCGTCGGCCGCCCGCACCATCCCGTGGAGATAGACGTATTCAAAGGGCGGTTTACCGGTCAGATAAATGCCAAACATTATCATCCGCGACACCCAAAAGCGAATAATTTCCCAGCCTGTCTCTAGCACTGAGGTCGGATAAAACTTTTTGAAGTCGTCCGAGTCGGGGTATTTCAAAGTAACCAGCGGCCAGTGTCCAGACGAGAACCACGTGTCAAACGTATCGGTTTCTTGTAGATATCCATCGCCTGGACTCGTCGCCAAAACGACTGATTCTGCCCCAGCGGGCGCAATCAAAGTCTGCAACCCATCTCTAATTTCTGCAAACGTGTATGTCTTAAGTAGTTCTCCCACAGTCCCGGCTATCACCTGTTTCTCTTTATTCAAAAAGGTCACTTGGATAGTTTGATTTGCTGACTCATTGATTTGGTACCACACCGGTATCCGGATCCCCCAAACAACCTGGCGTGAAATCGGCCAGTCATGCATTTCTTCCATCCATTTGGTATACGTCACTTCGCGCCACTCTGGGTATATCTTCACTTTGCCGCTCGTGACCGCTTCTAGTGCCGGCTTCTTCAGCGACTCTACTTTGACAAACCAGTTTGGCAGGATCATCGGCTCTATATCATGTCCACCTTTGTAGCAGACAGTCACCGCGTGTTCGTACATGTCATTAATTTTTTCGATCAACCCCTTGGCTTGCAATTCCTCGACCACTTCTTTGCGAGCCGTAAACACGCTTTTGCCAGCCCATTTCCCGGCTGCGCTCGTCATCTTCCCATCCATCCCAATCCCAATGATTATCGGTAGTCCGTGCTTTTTCGCCGCCTCGTAATCAGTTTTGTCGTGAGCCGGGGTCATCTTCACCACCCCAGTGCCAAACTTGGGATCTACAAACTCATCGGCTACGATATTCATCTCAGCACCGGTCAATGGGTTGCTTAGTTTGCGCCCGACCAGCCATTTGTTCTTTTTATCTTTAGGATGCACAGCCAGGTGAGTATCCAGCATAATCGGCTCGGGGCGCGTAGTAGCTACTACAATGAATTCTGGCTCTTTACCTTTACGCTCCAACAGGGGATAGCGGACATAGTAGAGCTTGTCGATGCGCGTGTCATGAAGGATTTCTAAGTCAGCAAATGTGGTGCCACATTTGGGGCAGTAGTTAACCATATAGTTGTCACGATAGACAAGACCTTCCTTGTGCATCTTGGCAAATGTCTCATAAACAGTCGAGACTACGTGGGGGTCAAGGGTAAAGGTGTAACGACTCCAATCCACCGACGCTCCCATTTGTTTGATCTGTCCTTCAATCTGCGATTTGTTATTTTGCACAAACTCCCAGATATTTTGGTATAGCGTTTGGCGGTCAAACTCAAAGCGTGATTTGCCCTGCTTCTTCAACTCTCGCTCGTAGGTGATTTGGGTTTCAAATCCGGCGTGGTCGGTCCCGGGGATCCACAGGGTTGAGTCGCCCTTCATGCGGTGGTAGCGGATCATCAAGTCTTCAATCGCGATCATCAGCACATTGCCCATATGCATCTTGCCCGACGCATTGGGTGGGGGGAGTACAATCGTGAATGGTTTTCCCTTGGCTTTGGGGTTAGGTGCAAAAGCACCACTTTTCTCCCACTCCTCGTAGATCTGCTTTTCTACTTTTTGATGTTCAAACTTACTATCCATTGCCATATGAAAGATATTTTACCAGAGATTTCATTTGAGAATTTGAGAATTTATGATTTGGGATTATTGACCTGTACCTCGCAGATACACTGCCGCCCACGGCCGATACGCACTAGTAAACGTCTTGTCCTGCAACACTTCCCCATTTCTGACCACTTTGTACTCGAAACTAGCCCTAGCTCCTGGAGCCGACCAGTCCACTTGTTTCATCGTCCCCGAGGGGAGCGAGGGATCGTCCTGATACACCGTGGGTAGTGCAGGAGAGATACCCCATACTTTTGGCTCTGAAATTGTAGCGACTCGCCCATCCGAAGTACCATAAATCTCCACCACCAAGTGTAATGTTTTTGGGTCATTGATGGTCTGTACCAAAATATGGCCAGGCGTGTCATTGAGGAATCGCATATCTTTGCTGGGCGAATACACCGTCGCATCAATCCCTGGTTTGCTGTTTTGCTCGTAGTACCCCACGCGGTACGCATGAGCCCAGCGCTCAGTGATCGGTAGGCCCGCACTCATCGCTCCGCGAAAGAGGGTAGTCGATACTTGGCACACGCCGCCTCCGTCGCCTAGTACTGTCCGACCTCCCGAGATCACATATGCTGCGCGATACCCTGTGGCTCCCGAGATCTCACCCACTACTTTGTTAAAACTAAACTCTTCACCCGGGGCAATCAATGCCGAGTTAGCCCGACTAGCCGCCAGCCCTACATTATAGATACGATTAGGGATGGAGTGGGCATAGTACGATTCTCCGCGCCCTATTCTTTCTTTGATCCCCAGTTCATTGACTTTGTCGGTCGTGACTTGCGGGGGAGTTTTAGTTAGCGCCAAAGCCACCGTTTCACTCTTTTTTTCGGTCGTAACCAGTGTGGTGATGGCTGTGTTCATCTGCTCTTTGGCTTCATCGATCTTTAGCTCGACTCCGTCCTTGCCAGGGGCAAACTCCTGGACTTTGCCATCCTCAAAGGCAAATCGCGCATCTTGTGGATCTTTGTGAATACTCTTGGCTAGGCCCTCACTATACTCAGCGAGTGAAAATTGGTTAACCAATATATCTCCATCCTCAGTCGACAGCATGGGCACCAGGTCTTTACCAGTCAGGGTTATTTTGTCATCACCGTGAGTTAGTAGTAGGGTGCTCCCAGCCAGCTTGGTCGCTCTTTTTTCTAGTTCTCCCAGCTGGTCTTGCGACAGCAGGCGCTTGGCCACCACTGTAGGGATCGCGACCGGCTCATCAGAGAGGTGGTTATAGCGCTGCTTTATTAGTTCATCCAGAGCACCCGCGTTGATTACCACCCCATCTTCTCCGTTAGTTACTTTGGCACTTGTCCCCGCTACGGTGATCGTTGGCTCTATCGGCGCAATCTCGATCATGGCGGAGACCTCGTTGATTAGTTGGTTTAGTTTTTCTGTGGTGCCGTCTTTGAGGACCAGAGGGTAATTATTTTTCCGGTTAATCAGCAACAGCAAATAGTCAGTAATCTGCGCTCTACGCCCGTAGCGATAGGCGGCGTTTAGCGACGCATCTAGTTCGTACTCAACGGCCATACTTGGTACTTGCCAGCGACTACCATTAAACTCTAAAGTCGCCTGGTAACTCTCGGCTGTCGCACTCAATTTTTGTTTAGCCTCTTCGTAGCGCAATCCTCCCATCTCAACTCCCGCCACGCTCACTCCAGGATAAAATTTACTATGCCACACGAGCCTGGCAGCTGCCAGCAGGAGGAGTACCCCTGCCACAATCCCCACCACATAAAATCCCAGCATTCTAATTTTCTTCATGTCTGATATCATGGTATCATGCCAAAGTTTCCTGACCCAACCAAAGACTATGGTGGCACGCCCGTAACAGGTGCCATTGATTTGTCAGCTCAACCTGCTGCTGTTCCAGGTGAGGCAGTGTCCGCGCCCAAACCAGATAATCCGCCACTTTATGTTGCCCCGACCCCCACTGCCTCTCCCGCTCCACCCGAAAGCACGCCTTCTCCAAGCCAGTCGAGCTCGAACGTCGTAGGGTCGTCACCTTTTCGCAACATCATCCCTATTGTGATTGGCGTAGGTGCACTACTACTATTGGTGGTTCTAGGGTTTGTCCTAGTTCCCAAGTTTTTCAAAAAAACTGAAGCTGTCAACCTAACGTATTGGGGCCTCTGGGAACCCAGCTCCACCATGCAGGGAGTGATCGCCGACTACGAAAGCGAAAATCCCAACGTCAAAATCACCTACACCATGCAGTCCCCCAAAAACTACCGCACCCGCTTCCTTTCCGCGGGTGCCCAAGCAGGTGGGCCCGATATTGTTCGCATCCACAATACTTGGCTACCCATGCTAAGGAAAGATTTAGCCCCCGCTCCAGATAGCGTGCTAACGACTGCCGATCTCAGCGACTTTTATCCCGTCGTCCAAAAAAACTTCGTCAGCGGTGGCAAAATCTATGGACTCCCCCTGGAGATCGACGGCTTGGCTCTTTTATACAACGAAGATATTTTAAAAGAGGCCGGGGCCACTCCTCCCTCGGACTGGAACACGCTGCGCAAGCTCGCCTTTGACCTGACCAAGACCAATCCTGTGACCAAGGTGATCGAACGTGCAGGAGTTGCCCTCGGTACAACCGGCAACGTCGAACACTGGTCAGATATCGTCGGATTACTTATCCTACAAAACTCCGGTAACCCAGGTAAGCCCAGCGAAGCCGCCGTGCAAGACGCCCTCACTTTTTACACCATCATCTCTACTCAGGATAAATCGTGGGACGCCAGCCAGCCCAACTCGGTTTATGCCTTTGCGACCGGGACCGTCGCCATGATTTTAGCTCCCTCTTGGCAGGTTTCTGAGATCAAAGCCATCAACCCCGACCTCAACTTCAAAGTCGCCCCGGCTCCCGTGTTGCCCTCCGCCAATTTTGCCTGGGCCTCCTACTGGGGAGAAGCCGTCCCGGCTTCTAGCAAAAATCAAGCCGAAGCCTGGAAATTCATTAAGTACTTAAGCACTCCCGCCGTGCTGCAAAAAATGTACGCCGGTGCTAGCCAGGTACGCGCGCTCGGAGAGCCCTATCCACGCATAAGTCTCGCTTCTAGCCTGGCAAATGACCCTCTTGCCGGTCCTTTTGTATCTCAGGGCACGAATTATGTTTCGTGGTATTTGGCCGACCGCACCTACGACGACGGTATCAATGATGGATTTAGTCAGTACTACGAAGACGCGATCAACGCCGTCAATAACGGCTCCACAATTGGCTCAGTCCTCAAAACCCTCGATGAAGGGATCGCCCAAGTACTGACCAAGTATCCCGAGGCAAAATGATCGCTCCAGCTGTCCTCCAAACGCTAAAATACTCCAACCACTTTGACCACCCACTGACTCTCGAAGAAATCCACTCGAGATTATGTAGTTCCGATCCTTGTTCGTTAGAACGAGTGATCGGAACTTTGCGATCTATGTTAGATCAACACCAAATCCAGAAAACTGGCGACTATTATCATCTCCCCGGTCACAAGTCCTTGGTAGCCCGTCGCCTCAAACGCGCCAAACTTTCGACTCCTCAATTGACCCGGGCACGGGTACTTGCAAATCAACTTGGTAAAGTTCCCGGCGTTCTTGCCATTTATTTAACCGGCTCGCTCGCCATGAAAAATTCAGATGCAAATTCCGATATCGACTTTATGATCATTACTCAAAGCGGCAGACTTTGGACTACTCGGCTCTTTCTCACGCTCTACACCTCACTACTTGGACTGAGGCGCACACCAGGATCTACTCACAACTCCGGCAAAGTCTGCCTCAACTTGTATTTGACTCAGAGATCCTATTTGATCCCCACGGAAAAGCAATCCCTCTACACCGCCTATGAACTAATTCAAGCCGTTCCTCTCTATGATCCTCACAATACTCAATCCGATCTCCTCTTTGCCAACTCCTGGATTCAAGATTTCTTACCTAATGTCCCAATCCCCGAGAGGACTCTCCTCCCCATGGGGAGACTCTTCGACAGGAGACGTGGCAGAATGCCAAGTCGGGACACCGAAGGTGGGAGGAGTCTCCCCGTTGGTAGTATCGAATCCCTCTCTTATCACCTCCAGTTGTGGTACATGCGCTCCAAATTGACCCGCGAATATGTGACTCCCGACTCTGCTTTCTTCCACCCCCACAATCCCGCTCCCAAGGTATAATACCGGCATGCTTTATTCAATCAATTCCATTATGCCAATTTGTGCCGCCCTCCACGCGGAGGGTAAAACTATCGTCCTAGCCACCGGCTTCTTCGACCTCCTCCACGCCGAGCACATCCAGTTCTTACAGAAAGCCAAAGCAGCAGGGGACATCTTGGTGGTGGCTGTCGAATCAGATGAGCGAGCCCGCAAGCTCAAGGGAGAGAGGAGGCCAGTCCAAACTCAGGAGTTACGTTGCCAAAAAATTGCTCAATACGCAGATTTCGTCATCTCATTAGCTGACGACTTTGACCATTTTGAAGCATACGAGTCACTCATGGAGAGCGTCCGCCCCAACTTCTATGCCGTTAGCTCGCATACCGACTTTCAATCGAACAAGGGATTCTTAACCGAAAAATACGGTGGCAAACTAGTGGTCGTCCACGAGTTCAACGCAAGCATCTCTACTACTCAAATTTTAAAGTCACAAAACCAAGTATAATCACCTTATGTTTGAACACTACATCTACCAGCCATTCTTCAACATTCTCGTCGGACTCTACGAGCTCTTGGGTGGCATCTCCCCAGATTTAGCTGACATGGGTATCGCAGTCATCATTTTCTCGATTATTATCCAAGTACTGCTTTTCCCGCTCCGCCTCGCAGGAGAGCGCTCGGAGGAGGAGAAGAAAAAAATCATCGACAAAGTCGAAGAAGCCAAGCGCGTCTACGCCCACGAACCCATTCGACTCAAGGCAGAAATTAAAAATATTCTGCGTGCCAATTTACGCTCCGTGATCGCCACGACCGCCAATCTGGCCATCGGCCTTGCCATCATCGTCATGCTGTACCGCATCTTTACGACTGGCCTAGAGGGCGCCGACTTTTATCTCCTCTACGACTTTATGCCGCGTCCCGACCATATCAACCTCATGTTCTTGGGTAAGTACGACCTCAGCCATACCAACGCCACGCTCAACTTTATTCAATCAATTATGATTTTTGTCGTCGAAGTTTTAGTAGCGCTGCGCTCTCCCTTACCTATTTCGCGCAAAGACAAAGCCCTCCTCCAGATCGTTTTACCCCTAGGTTCTTTCGTAATTTTCATGTTCCTCCCCTCAGGCAAAAAGATCTTTATGATTACCACCCTCGCCTTTTCGGCTATTTACCACGCGGTTAAACTCCTGCAGGAGTGGGGACAAAAACTCGTGGACAAATACACCCCCAAGCCACCCGAGCCGATTACTCCCACCACTCCTCGAGGCGAAGCCGAGACCCCGCCACTCGCGAGTGGCGGCGGCGTTGTGCACGGCTAAAGTGATACAATAACTTCGTATGTTCGACAATCTAGTGGTCTCTTTCTTGGCTGATGAGGTAGTGGGGGGATTTTTTATCTCCGTTCCACCTGGTCATATTGCCTGCATCTACGACCGCGGCCGTGGAGTGCTTAAAAACGTCTTTGGTCCCGGGCTCCATTTAAAAATCCCTTTCTGGCAGGTCGCCAAGCTGTTTAACGCCCAGGTACTTGAGTACACCATCCACAAAGGCTTCGATCTGGGCAATAAGGAAATCCTGGGTGATGAACCGATCAAATCCACCACCAAAGATGGGGTAGCGGTCACGGTTGAAGGTTCTATTCTCTTCCGCATTGACAAAGCCAACGCCCCCGAGCTCTGGGAAAATATCGGTGAGCATTTTGTCTCAAAAGTGATTCGCCCCTTTAGTCGCTCCAAGATCTCCGCCATTTTCTCGACCGTCGACGCCAATATCGTTAAAAACTCTCGTGCCAGCCTAGAAAAGTCACTGAAGGAAGAACTTAACTCAGAGTTCCAAAATCGCGGTCTTATCTGCGAGGGTGTCTTACTATCTGAAGTAGCAGTAGGCTAACTATCATGGCTCGGGTCAAACTTACCGAATACGACGCCAAACGACTTTTATTTCCTTCTCTTAACCAAATCTACACTGGCTTTAGTGCCTCACCCTCGACCACTCCCCAAGAACTGAAGCTCCATTTTCCAGATAGCAACCTCGTGGTTAAAGTCGACCAGGGCATCAAAAAAAGAGGGAAACGGGGACTGGTGAAGGTCAACGTCACACCAGGTGAAGCAGTTGCCGCTATCAAAATATGGGTAAACGAGGGTTGGAAACATTTTCTCGTTGAGCCAGTGGTTGAGCACGCTCCAGAGGCCGAGCATTATCTCGCCCTAGAGCGGATGCGTGACGGGTTGCAGATTTCATAGTCGGAAAAAGGCGGGGTCGAGGTTGAATCTAGTTGGGATCAAGTTAAAACCTCGCTGTACCCCCAGGGCAACTTTCCCATAGCCATAAAGCAATTTCTCGACACTCTTATTCGGTTCCTCGAAAAATACCACCTTGTTTTTCTGGAAATGAATCCGATTGTAGTAAGAAAGGAGAGCGTCACCCCCCTAGATATGGCCGCAGAAATCGATGACACAGCCCTCAACCTACCGGAATTAACCTCATTAAACATCGTTCCAGTGGAAGAAGAAGGTAAGTCGCAAGTTGAAAAAGATATTGCATTGCTCGATGCTTCTACCCCAGCCAGTCTCAAGTTCCGTCTGATCAATCCCCATGGTTCCATTTGGATGCTGCTCTCAGGCGGAGGCGCCAGTCTCGTCTTAGCAGACGAAGTCGCCGACCAGGGTATGGGTGCAGAATTGGCCAACTACGGCGAGTATTCGGGCGCGCCCACTGACGACGATGTCTATAGTTATACCAAACGAATCTTGCATGAGCTTCTCAAGGTTGAAGTTGAAAAAAAAGTTCTAGTGATCGCCGCCGGTGTCGCCAACTTTACCGATGTCACCAAAACATTTAAAGGAATTATTCGCGCGATGGGCGAGGTCAAAACAGAACTAGTCAGAGCCAAGGCTAAAGTCTTTGTGCGTCGCGGTGGCCCGAACGAAGCCAAGGGACTCAAAATGATGGAAGATTTCCTCGTCAGCGCGGGCATTCCCCACATCATTCATACACACGTTACTCCCATTACTCAGGTTATTTCCGAGGTCAAGGAGTATTTATGATCTCAATTCAAGAAATTCGCAACAAAGCAAATAAAATTATCATCCTCAATGAGCACCCGGCCATTATCCAATCCATGCTCGACTTTGATTATCTCTCAGGAAAAAGTGAGGGGAGCATCGTCGCCATCGTTACTGGTCGCCGCGGCTATGCCAAGTACTTTTTCGGCCGCCGCGAAATCCTCATCCCGACCCATGTGTCCATTTCGGGAGTCTCCTCGACAGGAGACCCGAGCAAAGCTCGAGTCGGGACACCGAAGGTGGGAGGCGACTCCCGAACGGTCAATTATTGGTTCTTCAACAATCTCTCGGGTCGTCGCACTCTATCTTCTGTCTCCTCACTCCTACCATCTGATTTCGCCGGTGGCGTCATCTTTGCCGAAGGCGTCCCAGAGCTCCACTCGCTCCAAATTATTGAGCAAAATACCCAGCTAATCATCGGTCCCGCCTCGGTTGGTCTCGTCGTTCCCGGGTTCCTCAAACTTGGTGCCATCGGTGGCATCACTCCAGATCAGGTCGAAGAGGGTAAGTTAACCGAACCCGGCCATGTAGCTGTCGTCTCAGGGTCTGGCGGTATGACCAATGAGTTAATCAACGTCGCGATCCAAGCTGGTCAGAGGCTCTCCTTTGCTCTCTCCTATGGAGGTGACCGCTTCCCCGTGCTCTCGCCCCGTGACGCTTTTCTCCTTGCCGAGTCTGACCCTGAGACCACTACCGTACTCTATTACGGCGAGCTCGGCGGCGAGGATGAATATGAGCTGGTCAAACTAAAAGAAGACGGCAAATTTACCAAGCATGTTATCGCTCATATTGCCGGCACGGTTGCTTCATTATTCCCCGAGTCTCCTCAGTTTGGCCACGCCAAAGCCAAAGCCGACAAGGAAAAAACCACAGCTCTCGCCAAGCGCGCTGCCCTCAAATCCGCCGGCTTTGCGGTCAGCAACTCCTTCGCCGAATTTATTCAGCTAGTAAATAAGCTAAAATAACCTTATGGACGATTTATCTAACAGGCAGCATAGTCTCTTCACTTCAACCATTTCCGGTGACGTGGACGGAGAACCCACTATTCTTGGGCAGAATCTAACCAAGACAGCCACTACCCAGTCATTTGCTTGGATTGTTGGTTCGCTCTGGCTGGGCCGCCCACTTAAATCCAAGAAAACCGAAGCCGTCATTGATCAGGCCTTGAGATTACTTGTCGATCACGGTCCTTATGTCTCGGGCGCTGTTAATACCATGATCAGTGCTCGCGCAGGTAAAGATCTCGTTTCCTCGCTCGTCACGGGGCTCCTCACGATAGGTCCTCGCTTTGGTGGTGCAGTCAACGGTGCCGCCAAAATCTGGTTTGAATCGGTCACAAACCAACTCTCACCCGCCGATGTAGTTGAGAGTTTTGCCAAACGCAAAGAATACATCCAAGGCATTGGCCACAAAAAATATCGTATCGACGCCCCCGATCCACGTGTTCCAGTCCTCCTCAACTTGACCGGTAAAATACCCCATCCCCATCTCGATTTTGCGCTGGCTGTCGAGAAAATCACCACGGGTAAAAAACCCAACCTCATCCTCAACGTCGATGGCGCCTTGGCCGCTATTCTGCTCGACCTATTGGTACATGAGGAAAAATTAGAGCGGGACGAAATCCAAGCGCTCATCGATGCCGAATTTTTCAACGCCATCTTTGTCCTCTCTCGCTCGGTCGGATTTATCGGCCACTACCTTGACCAAAAAAGATTAGGTGAAGGTCTCTTCCGCCTCCCTGACGACCAAGTTATGACAAAAGGGTGATAAGATCTCTTGACTACGAAAATAAGTTTTTGTAATATAGCACTCGTACAAGCTGACTGATAATTATTTATATAATACAGGAGGAACTATGCAGTTAGATCCAAAAAAATTAACCCCCATGGCAGGCTACGTTTTAGTCGAGCCAGCCGAAAAGACCACCCAAACCCCCGGAGGCATTTATCTTCCCGACAGCGCCGGTGACAAGCCCCAGGCCGGTACGGTCATTGCCGTGGGTAGTTCGACCCACAAAGACGGGTCAGAGCTTAAGTCGCCGGTCAAAATTGGCGACCAAGTTGTCTACAAAAAATGGGGTGGCAACGACGTCAAAATGAACACCGTCGAATACCAATTCCTCCAATTCGAAGATATACTCGCAGTAATTAAATAAGGAGAAATGAATATGACCGCTAAACAAATCATCTACGGCGACGACGCTCGCCAAAAATTACTCGCCGGTGTCAACAAACTGGCCGCCGCCGTTGTCACCACCCTCGGTCCTCGTGGCCGCAATGTGGCCATCGACAAGAAGTGGGGCGCCCCCAACATCATCCACGACGGAGTCAGTGTTGCCAAAGAAATCGAGCTCGAAGACGCCTTTGAAAACATGGGTGCTCAGCTCGTCAAAGAAGCCGCCAGCAAAACCAACGACGCCGCGGGCGACGGTACCACGACCGCCACGCTCTTGGCTCAACAGCTTGTTTCCGCCGGTATGAAAAACGTCACCGCGGGCAGCAATCCCATGATGATGAAAAAGGGTATCGACCGTGCCGTTGAAGCCGTGGTCGAAGAACTCAAAAAAGTCAAAACCGATGTCAAAAAAGAGGACTGGGTCAAAGTAGCCACCATCTCTGCGCAAAACGAAGAAGTGGGCAAAAAAATCGCCGAAGCTCTCAACCTCGTCGGCAAAGATGGGGTCGTCGAAGTCGAGGAGTCCAAGGGTTTCGAGATTGAGATCGAGCACAAAGATGGTATGGCCTTTGATAAGGGCTATGTGTCTGCTTATTTCGTGACTGATACCGACCACATGGAATCGGTTATGGAAAACCCCTACATTTTGGTCACCGACCAAAAGGTCACGAGTATCCAGGAAATGGTGCCCTTCCTAGAGTCCTTTGTCAAAGTCAGCAAAAACTTGGTGATCATTGCCGACGACGTCGAAGGGGAGGCACTCACCACCCTCATCGTCAACAAAATGCGCGGCACTTTCAACGTGCTCGCCGTCAAAGCTCCTGGTTTTGGCGACCGCCGCAAAGCCATGCTCGAGGATATCGCCATTCTAACCGGCGCCACCATGATCTCTGGGGAGTTGGGCCGCAAGCTCGACTCTGTCAAAGTCGAAGATCTTGGTCAGGCAGACAAAGTGGTAGCCAGCAAAGACGAAACCAAAATCGTCGGTGGCAAAGGTGACAAAAAGTCGCTTGAGTCTCGCGTCGAGCAGCTCCGTCGTGAAGCGGACAAATCCACCAGCGAGTTCGACAAAGAAAAAATCGCCGAGCGCCTCGCTAAACTAACCGGTGGTGTAGCCGTCATCAAAGTTGGTGCCGCCTCCGAGATTGAGATGAAAGAGATCCAGGAGCGAGTCAAAGACGCCGTGGGCGCTACTAAAGCTGCCATCGAAGAAGGTATTGTGGCGGGTGGTGGAGTCGCACTCCTACGCGCTTCCTCAGTCCTGGACAAATTGACCAGCGAGAACGAAGACGAAGCCGTGGGCATCAAAATTGTCAAAGCAGTCCTCGAGCAGCCCTTGCGTTGGCTAGCCAAAAATAGCGGTGCCGACGATGGCTGGGTAGTGCACACAGTTATGGCCAACAAGAGCGCCAGTTACGGCTTCAACTCCGCAACCCTTGAATTTGGTGACATGATCGCCATGGGTGTCCTAGACCCAGTCAAAGTCACCCGTCATGCCCTGCAAAACGCCGCCTCCGTGGCCAGTATGGTGCTAACGACCGAGTGTCTCGTAACTGACGTCAAAGAAGATAAAAAATCATCTCCCACACCCGACATGTCAGGCATGGGCAGCATGATGTAATCTGGTTATTACATAAAACTGAAAAGCGTAAGTATTCAGTTCTTCCCAGTGGCTTTGAGTAATGTAGCGTGAAGAGTGTCG
>CAYILS010000011.1:0-16397 GCA_964364325.1 uncultured Pseudomonadales bacterium | reverse complement strand
ATACCGACTGGTACCCTGACCAGCGCCTCATCTTTTTCCGCCCCAAATCGGTCGAGTATCGATCAGACGTGCACGAAACCGCCCACTTTATCTCTGGGAGTGGTACTCACTCTAGTGCAAAAGCCGATCTCATCCACCACAACTACGATACAGTTGAAGAGTTTGTAACCAAAAATCTCGTCCGCTACCCACGGGAATATGCCCAGGTCTTGCATAGCCAGGGTCTTCATTTTTCTCCCCTTGCCATGGTTAGTACTTCAACCAGCGAGTTTATGCGCCGTTTTTTCTTGACCCATGGCTACAAAGACGGGATGTACGGCCTACTGCTCTCGCTCCTCATGGCCTGTCAAAATCTGGTTGCCTATATCTATCTTTGGGAGCTAGAAGGCAAGCGAGCTGAGCTGTCCGAAAAAGAAACCAAGGACGTATTCGCGGCCCTCAAAGCCAAGGGGAGCGAGTTATCTTACTGGCTCACCACCATGGCCATCGAAAATAGTCGCGGCGCAGGCAAAATCTTCCACCGCGCCAAACGCAAAGCCATAACTTTTATCAAAGGTCTATGAAAACGAAATCTCGCAAAATCAAGCATGCGGTGGTGATCGTCAACTACAACGGTTCTCAGGATACTCTCAACTGCTTGCGCTCAATCGATGTAACGAAAGATATGCCCCACGTCATTGTGGTCGACAATGGCTCAACCGACAACTCAGTGGCAGAGCTAAAGCAAGCTTATCCAGATCTCGATCTGATCGTGAGTCCGGCCAATCTAGGTTTCTCGGCGGGAAATAATCTGGGTATCAAAAAAGCTCTCAAAATGGGTGCAGCTGTTGTCTATCTGCTCAACAACGACACACAGGTCGACCCCAATCTATTTTTCCGCAGCTACCGCTACGTGGCGGCTAAAAATAGAATCGCGGGTGCTAAGATTTATTATGCCAAAGGGTACGAGTTCCATGAGGGGCAAAGAGGGCAGGGTAATATCCTCTGGTATGCCGGAGGGTTCTTTGATTGGACAGCCGTCATCGCTAAACATACAGGAGTAGACGAGGTAGATAATGGCCAATACGACAAAGTAGGATCAGTCGATTTTATTACCGGCTGCTTCATGGCCATCCCGCGCCAAATCTTTAACAAGGTTGGACTCCTGGACGAATCGTTCTTTCTCTACCTAGAAGATAGCGATTTTTGTTTGCACGCTAAGCGCCTGGGTGTAGAGCTTATGTACAACCCCAATCTCGTACTTTACCACCGCAATTCCAGTAGCACGATCTCGGGGAGTCCTTTGACCGACTACTATTTGACGCGCAACAGGTTTGTGATCGCCAGGCGCTACGGCACACTGCGACTCAGACTCGCCATGCTAAAGGAAGCACTTCGACGCAATTTTGGCTCGCGAGTCAGACGTCAGGCATTCTTTGACTATTTATGGGGTAGAATGGGGAATAGAAATGAAAAAATATCTCCCTAAAGTGCTCATTGGGATCTTCCTCGTATGTATCGCTTTGCTCCTCTATACCAATTTAGGACGTGACGCACTGTTTGACTGGGACGAGGGGATCTACGCTGAGCTCGGCCGGCAAGTTGGCGCCACAGGCGATGTCTTTACCACCTACTGGAACGGTGCGCCTTGGCTAGAGAAGCCTCCTGGTATCGCCTGGGTTTCGGCCATCGGGATTGCACTACTCGGCCCTAGTGCACATGGTGCCCGCTTACTCATGCCACTGTTTGCGATTTATGTACTCTATATGGTCTATCGCATCGGGACACACCTAGGAGGCTACAAGCACGGCTTATTGGCGGCCGGTATCTTAGCTGGATTTAACTTATTCCTGGGCCGCACCCGCGGGGTCAACACCGATATGCCGCTCCTGGCTGCCATCACCACCACGATACTATTCCTCCTCGAAAACCGCCCAGCCTGGTTGGTAGCGCTCTCGATTTTTGGCGGTGTTTGGTTTAAAGGCATCGCCGGTCTGCTTTCGGTGATCATTGCTCTCCCGCTTTTTTTCACTAAATCCAAAACCTATCTTCTCTCTACTATCTCCTATCTCCTAGTTTTCATCGTGCCTTGGCATCTCTATGCCTACCTCAAACATGGTCAAGCATTTTTAACTCCCTATCTATATGAGCAGGTACTCCAGCGTGCGACCGCTCAGATAGAATTTCATTTCGAGCCACGCTGGTACTACTTTAGCTACCTCTATGAAAATCTGGGTCTAGGCGTTTTACTGGTTGCGGGACTAGGCGGCCTCAGCTTGACGCAACGGTTCTTCACCGCTCACCTTAAAGATCGATGGCTCTATGCTACCTTGCTGTGGTGGGTACTTGCCCCCTTGGCTATTTTTACGTTGGCCAAAACCAGGTTATTTTGGTACATCTTGCCGATCTACCCAGCACTATCACTATTAATTGCAGAGATTATTGGTAGATTCTCAATCACCAAAGTTCAGCAGAGAGTTTTGTTGATAGTAACTATTGGAGTTTTGGCACAGGGATTGCTGACTGCGAGTAGGTCGGTAGAAATTGACAAAAAAACTGCAGTAATGCCTGATCGCCTCATTGTTGCTCGGGAGCTCTCGGCATTGTCTCCTCACGAGTTGTTAATACTCGTCCCAGAATCTGAGCGTCTGGCGGAGGCTCTGCTGCCAGAGGTCGCCAAGCTAACCTCGAGCTTTAGATATGGTGGGATGCCCTCAGTTGTTTTCTACTACCAGGGACCGGTGCGATTTTTCTACGACGTCGACAAATTCGGCTCGGTATGGAGCGAGACCGAGGATCCACTCGCTGTAGTTAGTACTGCCGATCGAAAGCTCATCCCGGTAAATCACACCATCACTGCAACTACTCCTACCTATATTGGTATTAAAAAGGGTACGTATGCTCTCCGTTAGTACCCAAATAGCGAAGGAAGACTCACTTGCGACTTTTGAGACGATGCTCAAAAGCGTTTCTTTTGCCGATGAGCTCATCATTTTCAATATGGAGCGAACCGATTTAGAAGTAAGATCTTTGTTTAAAAAGTATCATGCCAAAGTTATTGAAGTTACTACCCCCAAGGTAGTCGAACTCATCCGCAATCGCCAAGTCAAAGAAGCAACAGAGGATTGGGTGCTCATCATGGACTACGACGAGGTCATCCCCGAGTCGCTACGCAACGAGATTTTGGCAATTATTCAAAACAAGGCCTCCTGCTCAGCCTACGCCATCCCTCGTGACAATTTCTCCCTCGGATATAAACTGAGTCATGGTGGCTGGGAACGCGACTACGTCGTTCGCCTCATCCAAAAAAATCAATTTGTATCTTGGCCCACAAATATTCACAGTACTCCAGTAGTAAAGGGTAGTACTATTAAAACAATTCATGCCATGGAGCACCACAAAGATGCGAGTTTAGTCCAGATGGTTGCGAAAACGAATAGGTATTCCGACATCGAAGCGCGGCTCTTTTTTGAAGGTGGTCTCGCTCCAGTCACACCGCTGACCTTGCTTCGCAAATCGACTATGGAGTTCATCCGCCGTTACTTCTTGAAACGCGGCTACCTTGATGGTGCGATTGGTCTCTTCCAGTCACTCTACCAGGGTTATTCTGTGTTTATTTCTTACGCCAAACTCTACTCGCTCCAGCACAAAAATGACTAAAGAAACAGTAGTACTGTTACCAGGATATGATGGGGACGGGCAGGGAACATTTGCCAAGCTCAGCCAACTACTTCGCACCAAATATCGCTGCATCATAATCAATTACCCTTACTACCTTCAAACTTCAAAGTCATATTCTCTATCTGAGCTCATAGACCATGTCCGTCAGCAAATAAAAAAGAAGGGTAATGAAAAATTTCATATGCTTGGTTTTTCCATGGGTGGATTTTTGGCATCAGCGTATGTCAGTCAGTATCCAGAGGACATTGTATCCCTTACACTCGTTAGCTCATCGGTCAGGCCAAATGTAACCAAGACTTATCAGGCGCTCATTATTTTGGCGTACTATGCGTTTAAAGTACCGTTTCTTGCTAGACTATTCTCGACGATTTATTCTTCTCCTTTACTGTCCGATCTAGTCAAAAATTCTCCACTACCCCTACCTAGGGACAATTTCCCCTCGCGTGAAGCCTATCCTCTCTTTGGCACCCTCGCCAATGTCCTCTACGAGAGCAGCACTTCTGACACTACTTCTCTAATCGCTCATATAAAACAGGGCAAATCAGCCATTCTATTTGCCGACGACACCTCATTCCCTGCGAGTATATATGCACCCATTCTGACAAACTCAGGTTTTAGAGTTATAGTTAAGAAGACGGGAGGTCATGCCGCAAGTCCTGATTACTGGAATCAAGTAGCAAGCATAATACTTCGATGATTCGAATCATCGAAGTAAAACGAATATGTCACAAGTATCTAAATACCAACTAAACAACAAAGTTTACAATAAAATATTTTCACTATATCCCCAGTTTTTGCACAAGATGACCAAACAAGGTAAACAAAAAGAATTTGTTGAGGCATTTTTTACACGCACGGAGAAAATCGTAATAGCGAAGAGAATTGCCATTGCTTTCATGCTCGTAAAGGGATATCAATATGATCAAATTCGTTCAAAAATAAAGGTAAGTACTGGTACGATAGCCAATATCGCTGATGTACTTAAGGTAAATGGCGAAAGTATCGCTCAAGAGTTGAACAAGATTGCTCAGGAAGATGCTTTTAAAGAGTTTCTTGGAGCCATAGACTATACAATATCTAAGATATTGCCTCCCAAAGGCGCCAATTGGTCCACTTGGAGGAGTAGAATTGAGCATAATAAACAAAATAGTACCCAGCCATTCTGAATCACGCTTCGATGATTCAAATCATCGAAGTGACTATATATGAGCAACAGTCAAAAAAAAGCGTTAATCGTTAGCCCATACTTAGACCACTTGGGTGGGGGAGAGCGCTATATGCTCTCCGTTGCCGCTGTCCTTGAGTCGCTTGGTCACACCATTTACTTCGGATGGGACAATCTCGAAGAGATTGGCACGCTCTCTGCGATGCTCGGGATTACCCTAACCAAGCCTCTCCTTGACCCCAAGATCCGGTCGCTCTACCATAGCTCTAACCCCCTGGCCATGTTTAGTGCCACGCGCCCCTATGACGTGGTGGTCTACCTCTCCGACGGTTCTCTACCTCTCCTTGGCGGCAAGAACAATATCGTGCACATGCAGGTTCCATTCCACAACGTCGGAGGCAAGTCATGGAAAAATGCGCTGAAAAAAAACTGTATCCACGCTGTCATCGTCAACTCGCGCTTCACAAAGGATGTGGTTGATCAGGAATATGGTATTCGCTCTATAGTGGTGTATCCACCCGTGGCAACCATCGATACCCATCAACCCAAAGAAAATAGCATTCTCTCAGTTGGCCGTTTTGAGCCATCACTCAACGCCAAGAAACAAGATGTCTTGTTAAAAGCTTGGCGCCAGCTCTCCTCTCAACTACCTGGTTGGAGACTAGTTCTCGCCGGGGCGTGTGGGAGCGATGCATGGCTAGCGCAGCTTAGGCAACTGGCGGCTGATCTGCCAGTCGATTTTTATCCCAATATCGCCCACGCTGACTTATCCAACTTGTATAGTCGAGCCCGTATCTATTGGCACGCCGCCGGTTATGGCATCGACGAAGTCAAAAATCCCGAGCTCACCGAGCACTTTGGCATTACCACGGTCGAGGCCATCTCAGCGCACTGTATCCCTCTTGTTGTCCCTTATGGCGGCCAAAAGGAGATCGTGACTGACTCCCAGTTCCACTGGGAAACAATGGAGGAGCTAGTGAGCAAAACCATAAACTTGGCTAGCATGAAAAGCGAGTATCAAAGCGATATCACCAAATATTCGCGCGACAATTTTGAGTCACAGCTCAAGCAACTACTATGACATTTAAGCAAATTATTACATCTAAAGTGTTTTTGCTCGGCCTATTGATTCGACTAATAGTCATGCCCTTTACCGGTCACTATGATATCCGTGGCATCAATTTTGCAGTTTACAACTTGCCTTACAAGGGTATCGCCAATGTCTATGAAGTAGCGGCGCACGGTCCTGTCGACTATCTCGTCAACGTCAATTTTGGCCGCGACTATTTTATCTATCCTCCGCTCAACTACGCGACCCTCGGCACTTTTATGACGATTCTTAAACCGTTTTATGGTTCTGACTTTGTCAGCTGGATTCAAGGTTACGGCAGCGATATCCAGCAGGTGATCACTCATCCCCACGTTTGGCGCTACCTTTTCCTGATGAAAGTACCCTACCTATTCTTTGACGTGTTGCTGCTCTACGTGTTAACACGCTTCTTTACCAAAAAGTCGGACCAGGTCCTCGCACTAAAATACTGGTGGCTCAATCCGATCGTGATTTTTCTCCCCTATATGTGGGGTCAGTTCGACATCATCCCAGCGTCCGTCATGCTCGCAGGCGTATATTTGGGCACAAAGGGGCAGGGGTACAAAGCCGCACTTCTGCTGGGTTTGGCTGCAGCATTTAAAAACTACCCCCTTATTCTCTTGCCGTTTGTCGCCGTTATCTTTGGCAAAAATATTTGGGGCATGATCAAACACATGTTTGTGGGGATGTTGCCATTTATCCTCACGACCCTACCTTTTTGGGGTCACGAGTTTTTCCGCAAAAGCGTGCTTTTTTCCTGGCAATCACAAAAGATGATGGACTTCATGTGGCCGATTGGCGGGGGAGATGGGATCTACCCTTTCTTTATTGGATATTTCCTTATCATAATGTGGAGTCTCTACCAGCTGCGGGGCAGGCTAGATCAGCTGGCCACCCCGATGGTTATGACTCTCACTTGGTATTACGCCACCACCAACTTTCATCAGCAGTGGTTTATGTGGGTTCTGCCATATCTTGTCATCTTGGCTGTCAAAGACGCTAAACTGCGCTTGATCGGTATCGGAGTTGTCGCCCTATTTTTTGTCCGGCTCATCGAGATCCAAGCCAACGTCACCACCGAACTCCTCGTTTGGATTGCCCCAGCCTTTGACGATCTACCCAAATCTCGCTACCTCGTGGGTCTTGCCTATGATATCCACAAATTCCGCAACATCGTGGGTAGCATGTTTGTCGCCCTATCACTCTTTGTCAGTGCTTGTCTAGGCTCGCGGGTCAAGCAAAAAATATGAAAAAAATTATTCTGGTTATCATGAGTGCCTTTTTCCTTTCTGGGTGTAACCGGATGGACCAGCACCAGCCGCTCACCTCGACTGTTGCCAAGTTTAGCGAAGGGGAGACCATCACCCAATCGATCTACTCCAGTCGCCCCAATCTCAACACCGTGAGTATCTGTTTGCGTAACGTGAAGCGGGAACTCATCCCCATGACCTTTACCCTCAGTCAGGGTGGTAGTATCGTGCGCGCTATGGAGTTTAGTAGTGGAAATATTGATGAAGAAGATTGCACCAAATTCAAATTTGCTCCCATAGCCGACTCACAAGACCAGACCTATCTGACCGCCATCACCTCACCCACCGCACTAGCTGACAAACTCGTCCCGACCGTTCTCCAGGTAGAACTGCACGATGGAGTGTGGCACTATAAAACTTTTTATTATCAAAGCATGAGTGAAGTAGTTAGAGAGTCCGTTACTCAATTCTCTGACAGACTGTCTAAAGATCTTTGGTTTATGCTTTTTTGGATAGGGTTAATCGGCTTCGTAACACTCAAAATAATTAGGAGCAAAAGTGAATTTTAGATTTTTGGACAAAGTATTTCTCATCTTCGTTATCATCCTGGCAATATTCTTTCGCACCAACCACATAGAAGGTAAGTTAACGTTTGAGTGGGACCAATCGCGCGATTACGACGCTGCCAGTCGCATCATCCAAACGGGAAAATTACCGCTCCTTGGTCCCGTGGTCAGAGGTGATATTGGTGGGTTCTACCTCGGCCCCCTATACTATTACCTAGTTACTCCGCTCTACTCGCTCTCGGGCGGCAACCCGCTCGCTTTGTCCGTAGTTGGAGTGGGGATGGATCTCTTGGTCATCGTGTTGCTCTACCACCTGCTTAAAAAATATGTCTCTGTTAGCGTGGCTATGATCGCGGTCTTAATGTATGCGGGTTCACCCCTCATCATTCGCGACTCCTATACGCCGTGGAATGTTTCTTTTATTTCTACCTGGGTAGTCCTCTTTCTCACTTCGCTCTCGCGCATGGTGGAGACTGGTCGATTCCGCTACAAGTTTGCCACCGCTTTCCTCGCGTCCCTCACTTCCAATATCCATCTCTCGCTCATCCCCGTCGTTTCTATCCTTGTACTCCTTAACCTCAAATCATTTATCCGGCTAACCTTAAAACAATACCTCTGGCTCCTGCTCGCCTTTCTCTTACCACTCTCCACGCTCATTTACTCTGATGCCACTCACAGCCTAGAAAATTTGCGCTTATTCAAACAGTTTATGCTCACGGTGACTGATAAATCCGGTGGGATTGTCCCCATTACTCAACTTGTGCTAGAAAAGTATGGCTACACCATCGGCCGCTTGCTTACTGGCGAGCCCCTCACTTATCTTGGCTGGTTGATTACTACAATCACTATGCTCTATGCTCTTTTCAAAAAACCCTCTCAGCCACTGGTCAGATTTTCCCTCCTCACAATCCTCTCAGTGATACTCTCGCTCATTTATTATCACGACTTTGATTTTGCGGAGTATTATTTTATGCCAGCGTATATCCCTACGATTATCCTGGTTAGCATGTATCTAGGTAGCTTAGTACAGAACACACGCAAGTATTTCCAATACCTACTTGTTGTCACCGCAGCCTGTGTTTATCTGTACCTAGGATGGACGGTCAGGTCTGAGCCTATCTCTCCCTACTCGCTGACCGTCAAGCGGGAAGTGGTAAGCGAGCTCAAAACACTCGGATATCCAGTCGAAGTCCGCACCAAATTGCCCAGAGAGAGGAATACGGCCTTTCCCTATCTCCTGCAAAATATAGGGGTGGTCTCAGACCACGCTGCTCCCCGCAAAGCCTACATCTACGAATCCAGCAATCTTGAGGTGATCGCCCCACCAGAAGCTAGAAGCATTATTCTCGACAAACCCATCCAGGCTTTTAAGCTGATTATCTTTAGTAACTGAGGTACAATTCTCTTGTATGCAAGAGAAACCCAGCTTCAGTATTGTCATTCCCGCCTGGAATAGCGAGTCACAGTTAAAGCAAAATCTCCCCGCCGTTTTTGCCGCCTCAGAGCTAGTTGACGCTCAAATTATCGTGGTCGACGACCGCTCGTTACTTGACAATACTGCCTCCTATTTAAAGAGTCTTGGGAGTCGCATTACACTACTGAAGAATAAGTCGAACCTAGGCTTTGCTGCTACCGTCAATGCTGGGGTCAGCGTGGCAACTGGCGACATTGTTATCCTGCTCAACACCGACGTGAGGCCGAGCGCAGATTGTTTCACCCACCTTGCCGAGAGTTTTCGCGATGCAGACCTTTTTGCTGTTACTTTCAATGCTGATTCGACTTGGGCCCGGGGAGTTTGGGAGAGGGGACTGTTCCATCATTTTAGGCAAGAGCCAAAAAGTCCCAATCAACTGAGTTTGAGTGCAAGTATTTTCGCGTCAGGCGGGCAAGCAGCGTTCTCGCGCCATAAATGGATGCAACTAGGAGGCATGGACCCGCTCTACGCTCCCTTCTACTGGGAAGACGTGGACCTCGGTTATCGTGCCTGGAAGAGGGGCTGGCGCATCATCTTTGACCCTCGCGCACACGTAGTCCACGACCACGAGATTAGCGTGATCAAGCACAACTTTTCCCAACAACACGTTCAAAGTATTGCCCAGCGCAACCAACTATTATTCATCTGGAAAAACATCCATGATACCAAAATGATTCGCTCTCATCTCCTCGTACTACCCAAGTTTATCAAAAACTACCCCCAGGCCTTTTTTGCCGCGCTAGTTCGTCTACCTACTGCTCTGCGGGGCAGGGGTGTAGAGCAGCGTGCCTGTGTTCAGAGCGACCAGCAAGTATTAGCCAACTGGAAATAACCCTATGACTCCAAAGCCACTGGTCTCAGTGATTATCGTCAACTACAACACAGATCAGCAGATAGCAGCATTACAGAAATCGCTTAACAGTTTTGTGGGTGTAGAAGTTATCGTAATTGACAATTCTCCTCCCCACAAAAACCTCGGCTTTAGCCGGGCAGTCAACCAGGGAGTGAGTCAGAGCCATGGACAATACATCTGTCTGTTAAACCCCGACGCAGAGCTGTCAGAGAGCGCTCTCGAGCAGCTGCTCCAAACCATTCAACACCACGATGATCAGGTAATCGTTGCCCCTCGTTTACTGGACAAGGGCGGGACTCCCCAACCGTCCTGTTATCGCCCCCAAACTATTTGGAATGCGATTCGCGAGTTTTGGCTGGGGAAAAAGGGTAGCTATAGCAAATACCTACCAACTGAGTCCGGGTCAGTTCACGCGGCTGTTGCCGCCTGCTGGCTACTCCCGCGCGCTCTTTGGGATAGACTCGGCGGGCTAGACGAAAAGTTCTTCCTCTACTTTGAGGATTTAGATTTTTGTGACCGAGCGGCTCGTTTGGGTATCAAGATTATCTACGAGCCCACCGCAACAGTCACTCATTTGCACGGGGTCAGCGCCGCTACCAACCCCAACACCTCGACCCTATTCATCAGCGCTGCCAAAACCTATCACGGACCAGTCAAAAAATGGCTGATTGACGTCATCATCAAAACCAGGGATCTCTTTTTACCCCCTCCCTCACCCAAAAAGTTTATCGCCCACATGTTTCTCTACGCTATCCTCCTCCTCAGCGTAGCCATCGTAGGTTACTTTATCCTTCCGTCTCGTGCTGCCCCCACTGCTCTCATTGCAGATTTCTACCATTCCAATTTTTTACTGTGGGCCTGGGCCAACTTTGATGGAGAGCATTATTTGGGGATTGCCCAGCATGGGTATAGAGTGATTGCCGGTCAGTCGGAGTACGCTTTCTTCCCACTCTTGCCGCTACTCATCAACACCCTCAGTCGTCTCGGTCTCGACCCCTACCTGAGCGCGAGGCTCATCACGCTGGGCTCTGCCCTGGCTTTTTGCTATATCCTCCCTCGCTGGGCGTCGCGCTACACGAGTAATCCACAGTCGCTGCTGTGGAGCATTCTCCTCTCGCCAGGTACCGTGTTTCTCGTCAGTATCTACACCGAGCCACTCTTTTTACTCTTTGCTGTTTTGACTTTCTACTTTGGTGACAGGAAACAGTGGGGCAAAGCCGCGCTCTTTACCGCGCTCGCCACCGCCACTAGAGTGAGTGGTGTTTTCTTAGTCCTCTTTCTCTTAATCAAGTTGTGGCAATCCAAAACTAAAATCCTCTCTTCTCTCTCCTATCTCCTAGCATCTTGTCTGGGAATATTTGGATACATGACCTATCTATATTCCCAAACTGGCGACCCTCTCGCCTGGTACCACGCCCAGTCCGGCTGGGAAAAATCTACCGCCACGCTCCCTTGGGACACTGCCCAGAGCTACGCCACCGCGCTCACCACCGAGTTTGTCCCCGACCTGACCCACTTGGTAGTTGGTATCGAGGTTGTCTTGACCTTATTGTTACTGTATTTACTCGTTATCTTTTTCCGCTCGTCCAAACTTGATCTTGCCTACAAATATTACGCGCTGGGATCGCTGACGCTACCCCTCGTCACCGGCTCGCTTGGCTCTATGCCACGCTTCTCACTTGCCCTGTTCCCCCTTTTCCTCGCCATACCTGGTCTTGGTCGGTCAGCCAAATTTGTCTACACTACAATCTTTCTAGTTATGGCTATAATAGGTGTTATCTTATTCACAAGAGGGTATTGGTATGCTTAAGTGGATTATCATTCTCGCCACTGTTCTGCGCTTGTTTTGGCTAGACAAAGTCCCCCCCAGCCTCAACTGGGATGAGGTCTCCATGGGCTACACTGCCTACTCAGTCAGTCAGACCGGACGGGACGAATGGGGGGAAAAGCTACCTCTCCTTTTCCGCTCGTATGGGGAGTGGAAGTCGGCCGTCTATATTTATGTCCTCGTTCCGTTTATCAAAGTGTTTGGACTCAACGCCTGGGCAGTTCGATTGCCTTCGGCCATCGCCGGTATTCTCGCTGTGTATCTGACCTATCTGATTGGTCGTCGGCTCTATAGCGACAAAGTGGGTCTGTGGGCTGCCTTTTTCCTGGCCGTCTCCCCCTGGCATGTACTGCTCTCCCGCCCGGCTTTCGAAGCCAACGTCTCCTTGACCCTTATCCTCGCTGGTCTCTACTACTTCCTGCGCTCGTCTACAAACTATGATCTACGATCTACTATCTTATCTGCTCTTTTCTTTGGATTGGCACCTCATACCTATAATAGTGCCAAAGTGGTGGTGCCATTTTTGGCCATCTATCTCATTTGGCAATCCAAGCTATACAAGAATCTCAAATATCTCCTCGTATTTTTGGGTATGCTCTCTCTCTTTGCGCTCCCACTCACCAAGGATTTGTTTTCGGGTCGTGCCCAGTTTCGCTATTCCCAGGTCGGGGTGAGTACTGATAGCTTTGGGCTCAATGAATTCGTCAACTTACGCAACAATCAGTCGGTGCCACCTCTCCTCGCCAAGCTGGCCTTCAACAAATATACTTTTAGTCTCCACACGATGGTGAGTAATGGTCTCTCATACTTGAATCCCTCGTTCTTGTTGGTGGAGGCCGGTAACCATACGCAGCACCACGTGCCTTACTTTGGGGTTCTCTACCTCGCAGAGTTTATTTTTATGATTCTCGGCATGTATTATCTTCGTTCGCATTCCAAACATAGTCTACGCTACCTCCCGTTTGTGCTGATTGCCCTAGGCATCGTACCCGCCGCTCTCACCCGCGACCTGGGTCATGTATTGCGTAGCATCTTGACGCTCCCGGGATGGCAGCTCCTGGCCGCAATCGGGGTAGTTGAGCTCCAGAATATGAAATATAAGTATTTGAAATTTGCGTACGCTTTATTGCTGCTCCAAATCGTAGTCTTTTTGATAGCCTACTTTGCTTGGTACCCCAAGGCCTACGCCAGGGACTGGCAGTACGGCCTAAAGGAGGCCGCGGCCTACGTTAAAGAACACGAGAGCGAGTACGACCACATTGTGGTTTCCAAGTGGTTTGGCGAGACCCAGCTATTTCTGGCTTTTTACAACCAGTGGGATCCCACTTGGTACATGCAAGAAAACAAACATAATTTGGAATACGAGCGCCAAGGCAAGCTCTGGTTGGACCAGCTGGAAGAATATAGTCTAGGCAAATACACCTTTAAATACATCAAATACGGGGAGCCAGAAAGTGGCAAGACTTTGTATGTCGGCAAGTTTGACGACTTTTACGAAAACCCCAATTCCCTCAAAACAATTCGCTACCCCGATGGGACTGTGGCAGTGTATATTGTTGAGGGGGGAGAAAAATGACTTTATCAATCGCACTAGCCGTGTACAACGAGTCCGACAACTTGCGACCCTGTCTAGAATCAGTGCAAGAGTTGGCAGGGGAGATAGTTATTGTGGACGGTGGATCGAGCGATGGAACAGCCGCGATCGCAGCCGAGTTTGGTGCCAAAGTACTTGTTGAAGAAAACCGGACTAACTTTCACATCAACAAGCAGCACGCCATCGACGCCTGTAGCGGTGAGTGGATCCTGCAGCTAGACGCTGACGAGCGTGTGAGCTCCATGTTGCTCCAAGAGATCAAGCAAGTGATCACGGGCGACCCCAAAATCGCGGCAGACGCCTACTACCTCAAACGGCGTAATTATTTTTTGGGTAGGTGGATGAACAAGGGTGGCATGTATCCCGACCCAGTGATCCGGTTGTTTCGCAAGGGCAGGGCACACTTACCCGCTGCCAGCGTCCACGAACTCATGAGCGTCGAAGGCACCACTAAATGGCTCCAAAATGACTTGCTCCATATCGCCGACCCCAGCTTTACCCGCTACTTGCTGCGGAGCAACCGTTACACCACCCTCCAAGCCGACGACTGGCTCAAAGAGGGCAAGATCGGCACGAGTACCAGACATATTTTGCTCTACATACTCCTCAAGCCAGCCTATCGTTTCTTAGAGATTTACTTCCGTCACAAAGGATTTATGGATGGATTCCCCGGTTTTGTTTTTGCGTGGTATTCTGGGCTGCACCTAGCCAGCTCCTACGTCAAATACTGGGAGAAGAAAAGTGTCAAAGTATGAAAAAACTGCTGCTTCATCTACCGTGGATAGCCGCTCTGGTCATCATTGGACTTTTTCTCACCCGTAATCTCTGGGCCACCAGAGCCTGGATAGAGACCCACGATGGTATTTTTCACCTCATTCGCCAAGAGGTGTTTACGGCCGCCGTCAAAGACGGTCAGTTCCCGGTCCGCTGGATCGGCACGCTCGACAACGGCTTTGGTTTACCGCTGTTCAATTATGTCTACCCGGGTCCCTACTACTTGGGACTCCCGCTAGCATTGCTGGGACTCAGCTCCAAATGGGTGATCAAAATCGTCGAGATTGGTCTTTATTTACTCGGTGGACTCGGTTTTTATAGTCTCTTCGCGCACAAAAATCGACAATATGCCCTTATATCTGCCCTCATCTACTTAACCACCCCGTATCTGTTGGTCAACTTGTTTGTTAGGGGAGCTCTAGGAGAGTTTATGGCCATTTCTCTCCTTCCTTGGGTCATCCTGGCTCTCCAGGATTTACTCAAAAAAGACAAGCTGTTCTGGTACCACCCCTTACCTTATTTCCTCCTTTTTATTAGCCACAACTTCTTGAGTTTTCTTTTCCTCCCAATCTACCTCATCTTGGCTATATCGACAAAAGGGTCCTGGAAATTAGCCATCAAAAGCTTTCTCCTCTCCCTGGGTATGGCAGCATTTTTCGTTCTACCCATGATTCTGGAGCAGGGATACCTCTATTCAGTCTCGACTGGCAACTTTACCTATAATTTTAAGGATCATTTTGTCTACCCTCTCCAGCTGATCTATAGTCAGTGGGGAATAGGTCATTCGTATGCAGGTTTGAATGATGGGTTTTCATTTGCCCTAGGATACACCAATGTAGTCGTACTTGTGATCTCACTACTCACACTCATCTATAGACGTAGTCGTGAGATTGGTCTCTATAGCATTCTCACGCTATTGATTATATTTTTCCTTTTACCCATTTCCTTTCCCGTTTGGCAGCTGATCACACCCATCCAAATCATTCAATTCCCCTGGAGGTTGTTATCCCTAACCACAGTCGCTTTGCCAATCCTCTCTTTTTATCTCCAGTATGAATATAGACGCTTTCGCTATCTAACTATAGTTGTAGCCATCCTCCTTTCTTCTAGTCTTTACTTTGCCACTCGTTATTCAACTCCCTTTTACTATCAAAACAACGATCAGCTCGCGGTTCAGCTCTATATCCATCGTGACAAAACAACCACTTCGTCTAGGGTCGAAGTATTGCCCCGTTGGTCACCAAAGGAAGAACGCTATATCGGTGATCAGGCAATTAGAGTCCAATCAGGTGGTGGCGCAATCACCAAAGCATTAATTACCCCACAGGATATCCGTTTTACTGCCACATCAGACGAAGTTGGCACGATGTATGGGGTTAAGCGCAACTATTTCCCGTCGTGGCAAGCGCGTGACGAGTCGGGCAAAAAAATAGCAGTAACTCCAGATGATAGTGGTGAGATTCTGGTCGATTCTGAGCCAGGTACTCACACATATAGAGTGAATATAGGTAGTACTCCCATAGAGATGATAGGTAATCTGATTAGTCTCCTCGTTATTTTGTACTTGATCTCCACAGTAGTCAGGCCCAAACTCAAGTCTTATATAGATGACAGCTTCAATGGCTGGGATATCTCTATCGCCCTACGGTACCTACCCATTGTTGATGCTCTCAAAAAAATAGTCAAGCCAAGCGACAAAATCCTCGAAGTCGGCTCTGAGATTAGCGGTATTACGACGTATTATCCGCGCGCGATCACGGGACTAGACCAGGGATTCGACTACACACGCCAAAACAAATATTTGCGCCCTGTCGTAGGTAGTGCGGTAGCGATGCCTTTTAAAGACAAATCATTTGACTATGTCATTTCCGTTGACTGTCTAGAACATATCCCTCCCAAACTGCGCAGCAAAGCAGTAGAGGAGATGTTGCGGGTCGCCAAAAAAAGCGTTTATCTCACCTTCCCCGTCGGAGAACTCTCTGAGCACACCGATAAAATGCTAGACCAGTACTTTTATGCCCATAGTGGATCTCACTTTACCTACTTGACCGAGCACGTAGACAATGGCCTACCCAGCTTCAACTTTGTCCCAAAAATAGCGAGCAAACACAAATACTTTAGTCTAAAAATAGTCGTCAATACC
>CAYILS010000010.1:0-17175 GCA_964364325.1 uncultured Pseudomonadales bacterium | reverse complement strand
TACAAACCCGAAAATGCCGAGCACAAAATCACGACTAGTGGCATTAGGACAGACAACAAGCTCTATGAGTGGGCCAGTCTCACCAACTTTTGGCTCAAAAAACAGTGGGATCAAGAAGTAATTATCTGCAAAACGGTCACTGCCCTTCCAGGAGTCATTCTGCTTGTTTTAGACCCAGCCAAGCGAGAAAAAATCATTAAAGAAATCGGTGACAAAATCCCCCTCGTTAAACCAACCGACTCATTCGTGGACAAAGCCAGTAAGTGGCTCGGCAACAAAATCCCCCTCGAAAATAGCTAAAGTGGCCGTGTCACAGCGTAGTCTAGGACGAAGCGTGATAAAATATCAAGAGTTGCGCCCATAGTTTAACGGATAGAATAGGGGATTGCGGATCCTCTGATGAAAGTTCAATTCTTTCTGGGCGCACACATTATTAAGCCTGGGCTCTTGTAGTCTAACTGGATAGGACATGGCCCTCCGAAGGCTGTAATCTGAGTTCAAATCTCAGCGGGAGCACTACAATCCAAGCACTTTCCCCGCTTCCGCAAACACCTCTCTCTCTGTTTCAAACGCCAACAACTTCATCCCCTCTTTATAATCGACCCATTTGCGATCCTCCATTTCCCACCCGGCACTCCCCAGGTCATTTTCCAGTTCCATCAGGTAAAAAATCACTTGCTTGCGCACTCTCGTCTTGGCTCCCCCGTCTTCCTGGTACTTTTTCACCCGGCGCGCCGTATCCTCGGTATGGGGATTTTTATTGATAATCTCCCCCATATCGGCAAAGTAATAGTATTCAATGATTTTGAGTGGACTAACATTAGTAATTTTAGCTTTGACCCCCACCTCTTCCTCCACTTCCCGTACTGCCGCCTCCATCTGACTCTCCCCTTTCTCCACCAATCCCTTGGGTAGTACCCATTTGTGGTATCCAGAGTGTTTACCAATCAAAAATTCGTACTCAGCACCTTGCTTGCGATAAACAACTCCCCCGGCCGATACTTCTTCTACTGCCTTTTGTAGCATAAAACTCTCCTTCGCAAAATAGCGGACTCTGTCCGCCGTAGCTCGCTTCGACGAGCGAAGGCGGAGAGTACAGGGGTCGAACCTGTTAGTCCTTACGGACATCAGTTTTCAAGACTGACGCATTACCGTCCTGCCCACTCTCCAACCTCCATATTCTACCATCTCCTACTGTATACCAGAGTGAATTTGGCAATGTTCTCAAAGAAAACGCTTCGCAGGCGGGTAGTCGAGAATCGAGATAGAATTTTCACCAGAAAATTATTATCGGTTTTCAACTTGAGAATATGCCAAGTTCACTGACTCCCAGACAGTACACTCCACCACTTCTGCCAATTTTCCTTCTCGCCCTCTATATTCGATATTCCTTGTTCCTTGTTCTGATTAATAACCCCCTCCGGCACGATCACCACACTCTCCCCTAGTTTAGCCAGGTGGAGCTCCTCCCGAGCGACTTTTTCCAGATAATATGGGCTCTGGACATACTCACCTTGCTTGCGTAACTCCTCCTGTTCAGCTTCCAGCTTGCCTTTGGACGCCTGCAAGTCCGCAATCCGGACCGCTGATCGCCTCGAAAGTTGGATTCCCCTCACCAGAGAAGCTATTAAGAGGGCTTGGAAGATGATAATGCCATACAAAATCAATTTGCGCATAAATATCCTCTTTCTCCTAAACTATTGCGTTATAACCCATAATATAGTATTATTACATCCATGCAAGCACAAAAAGCTCTATTTATTAAATATCTCCAGAAAAACGGCCGAGCTTCTGCTACCATTCTAGCCTACGCCAAGGATCTCGACCAACTGCTCGTTTTCTTGAGTAAAATGGGGATCAACGAGGCAAATGCCGTTACCACCGACTACCTCGAACAGTTCAAACAATCCCTCAAAGACGAAAAATATACTCTTAAGAGTATCTCCCGCAAACTCAATTCCATCAAGTCATTTTTCAAGTATTTAATCACCGAAGGAGTCATGGCTAGCTCTCCCGCCACCAGTGTCACCCACCCCAAGTACGAGATTGCTCCCGCCCGTATCCTCTCCCCCCTCGAGTACCGTGCCCTGCGCGACTCGGTCAAAGACGATATCCGCATGTATGGCATAGTCGAGCTCCTACTCCAAACCGGACTGCGTATCGGCGAGCTTGCCGGTCTCCAGCTCCAAGACATTTCTCTGGAAAAGTCCCATCTTAAAATCCGCGCCTACGAATCCCACGACGCCCGCAAGGTCCCTCTAAACTCGACCGCCAAACTAGCCATCGAAAAATATGTGGCTAGTCGCCCCAAAACCAAAAACACCACCCTCTTTATCACCAAGACTGGCAATCCCTTCTTGATTCGCAACATCCGTACCGCCGTCAACCGCTACTTCCGTATTGCTGGCATTACCGGAGCCAAGGTGAATGATCTCCGCCACACCTTTGTCGTCGAGCAGCTCAAGGCTGGCGTGCCGATTGTCGAACTCTCCCACATGGTCGGTCACAAACGCCTCTCCACTACCGAGAAATACCTCGCTTTCCTCAACGGTACCAAATCCGAACCCAAAAAACTCAAGATCGCTGAACTATAAACCTAGACCCGTACTTTTTTCATCCCCTGCACCAATTTGATATTCTGCGCCACAACTTTGTTGTTTTTACTATCAATCACGATATACCTATCCGCCGTCTTTTCTGTCTGGTTAAACTCATCCCAGAACACTTGATCGGCAATCTTCATGAGTTTTGGATCTGTGGCTTGATTCGTCATAATTTCACCTATCCTACCACGACTTGATGAACATTTCACTTTATACTCGTTACTTACTTGGTGGGCCGAGCAGGCCATGATCCTGCAACCGTTCGTGTATAAGACGAATGCTCTGCCAATTGAGCTATCGGCCCTCCAACTCTATTCTATCACCTCGAGATATATTATCTGCAATTACTTTTATTCCCATCAAAATTCTTTCTTTCAAAGAAGTATCATAAACCATAAGATCGCAGGTCCCGTGTCCAAATCCACCCTTCTCATTAATTTGAGCCCTAAGTGAATCCTTGATATAGGGTTTCCGAAATTGAGAAAGTGGCAATGTCAACAAACTTTGCCAATATGCGTTTTCCATTCCAACATCCATATCGGTGTAATAGTGAAATCGTACCTTCAATTTTTCTTTAGGAACGCCACAACAATCAACTAACCAGCGCATAGCAAACTGAATAAAAGTTGGATTTGTGTTAGAAAATGACACACAACCCCAACCTCTTTTTAGTCCTTCACCCCAGTACAACATCAAACCAGCAATATATTCCTCACGCTTGCTGAGTGGCAAAAGGTTAATTCTCTCCCCTAGGTATATGTTGTCTAAAGCTGTCTGTCTCTTTTTGGCCATGGTTGCTCTAAAAGACTCAATTCTATGCTCATTATGAAACTGGAGTCTATCTAGTTGGTCATGGGATAGTGGATACTTGTTCAACCAGGCACTAGCAGTCGACTTGGCTATCCCCAACTCACTCTTAATCGCAGAATAACTCCATCCCTTCTTTCTCAATTCCAATGCCTGTACGTGTTTCTCCATCAAAGCTTTCATGCTTCCATTTACCCAAATCTAACCCAAAAAGTCAATAGATTATAATCTTGCCCGCTTGGCAATATCCACTTCCAAGATATTCTTGTCTTTGCCGTATTTTAGCCGACTTAGTTTCTTGATCATCTCCGCTAGTTTGGGATTGGCCAGCTTGCGCTCAGCCTCCACGTCGCGGGTCAAGTCCATCGAGAACGGCGGTACGGGCTCGTTATCTACAATCGTCTTCACAAACGTGTGGTAGCGCTCCACATTGGTCAAATCAGCCTCGGAGAAGGTTGGAGAGAACTCGTGCTGGAGGAAGTTAGCATCCTGCACACCCACGCGAAACGACATCATCGTACCCACGTTACCAAAGACGGCATTCTTCACCTCTTCTTCAATTTGACCGATAAATTGGTTGGCTACAATCAGATTTAGATGGTATTTACGTGCCTCAGAGAGAATCGTGGCAAAGTCGGGTGTCGCAAAGTTCTGGAACTCATCAACGTAGAGGTTAAAGTCGCGCCGCTCAGCTTCAGGTATATCTTGGCGAGACATAGCGGCCACCAAGATTTTTGGCACTAAGATCAAACCCAGGAACGCCGAGTTCTCTTCCCCTATTCTTCCCTTGGCTAGGTTAATCAGTAGTATCTTACCCTCATCCATCACCTCGCGAAAGTTAAATGCAGAGTACGACTGACCGATGATATTTCGCATCATTTTGTCGGTGATAAAGCGGCCAAATTTCGAGACGATATAGTCGAGGACTTCTGACTTGTGGAAGTCGGAGGTCTGAGCGATTTGGTCGGTCCAGTATCTCCGCACCATTGGGTCCTCGACCTTTGGTAGTAGCTCCTGGAGGAATTTGGGGTCGGTCATCACCCGCACAATTTCAATAAAGGTCGCGCCAGGCTCCACCATCACCGTCATCATGGCGTTGCGAATGGCGTGCTCAAACCGAGGGCCAATAATACCTGTCTTATGGGGATCGTAGAGTTTATACATCAGGTTAATAATCGAGCTCGCCACAAACTGCTTCTCCTCTTCGGTCCGCGCCTCCAACATATTAAGCCCCATGGGTCTATCCGTATCGGCCGGGTTAAAGTAAATCACGTCTTCTGCTCTCTCTGGCGGGATGTACTCTAGCAGTTTCTCCACCGAGTCATGAGGGTCAATAAAACACACACCCTTCCCGGCGCGGATATCCTGCAGAATCATATCCATGAGTAGTTCTGATTTACCCGTACCGGTCTTACCGATGATGTACATATGCCGCGCCCTGTCTTTGTCCGAAATATAAATCTTGCGCGACATACCCCTATAGACACTCTTCCCTAGATACAGTCCAAAGTTGGGGATCTGCGACGGCGCTGGAGCGGTCTTGGCTGTCAGCCAGTGGATGTGCGGGGTCTCCACTTGCTTGTTGGGGAAATGGAAGACGGTGGCCAATTCTTCTGAGTTGAGAATTGATTTACCCCGAAACATGGCTTGATAGCGATAGATAAAGTCCACCATAAACAGGCGCTTCAGCCAAATGCGCTGTTTCACAAATTTGTTGTATGGCCCGGCAAACTGGGAGAAGGTCCCGGTAAACTGCTTGAGGAGGGTATGAGCCTCCCCTTTGGTTGGTGCATTCACCACCAGTCGAATCGATACTTCAAATCCAGGCTTGCCAGCCGAGCGCTCAATCGCTTCCAAGGCCTTAGGGTCGACGTTGTAACTAGCTTTATCCGGATTACTCTCATCTTTTTTAGATTTACTGATATAGCCATGTCCACTATTGCTCCAGGAGTGCGAAGCTGGTGACACTATCACTTGGAGCATCGCCCCCTCTCCCTCCCGCATCTTAGCTAAGAATGAAGTGATCGAAGACAAGGGATCTGTTGGTAGATCACGAAATGACTGGATTGGGTAGTACCCGGCTTGACTCTTGACCAGTGACTCAAAGGCGACCGTGCCATTCTCGTCAAAAATGCTCGACTCTTCCACTGCTTTGATCTCCGCCCCAGGGTATGCCCCGTGCACCTGCTTCTCCACCAACTCCATCAGCTCGTGCGGCACCGACACATAAAATTTAATATCTTCCTTGCGCCCTACTATCTCAAAAGAGATCGCATGCTCTGACTGGAGAAACGAGTACCACTCTTCATTTTTGACCGAGTAGAGACTAGCAAAAAGCTGCTCGGCCGCATCAATCTTAATTTCGTTGTCGCGGGGCAAAACTACCTCGAGCGTCACAAATGATAAACTATATTCTTCACGGTTGCGGTTGCGTATCCACAGGAGGAACGAATAACCCAGAGCAAACAAGCCCGATAGCCCCAGTGACAAAAACACCAAGCCATACGCTAGGTTGGTCATGAAGCTTGATAACTGATCTAGTCCTTGCATTACTGTTTTGCCTCCGGCAAGTCCTGTAAACGTACTTTTCTACCTAGTCTAGAGAATAACTTGATCTGTCGGATTGCCCAGGCCACGAGCCAGGCAATTCCCGTATCAGTCTTAGCAGTTTTACCTTTAAACATTTGTTGCTGATTGACGGGGAGCGTTACCGGCGGCTGTTGAGCTGCTGGTTGCTGCTGAACTACCACTGTGTCATCGGTTACGTCACTCGTATCATTTGGTACCCGCGCAAACTGTTTTTCAATCTTCTCTATCCAGCTTTTTACTTCTAAGTTTTCTTTATCTCGATTTGGCGCCTCCACTGTGGTCAAATCCTCTGGTAGTCGCACCCTCTCCATCCCCTGTCCTGACTCTTTTTCTTTCTTCATGTCCACCATAAAATTGCCTCCAAAATAGATAGTCTCAACCCATTATACGACGAAAATGAAATTAAAAATCGAGTCCTTGTACCGCCAACTTTCCCAGGTCATAAGGATGTTTAATCTTGTTACATTCAGTTACCAAATCAGCGCCTTTAAGGAGTCTCCGTGTAGCCTCCCCACTTCTCCCGGTCAAGATAACATGAGTTTCTCCTCTTTTCTCGAGGGCATCCGAAACATCTTTTTCCTCTAGCAATCCTTCGCTCACCGCGTTTAGCACCTCATCCATAACCAGCAAAAATGGCTTAGTCTCCAGTTTTTGCCTCGCCAGTTCGAGCCCGTGGCGCGCCGCTTGGACATGTTCATCTTCACTGGCCGTATCGACTACCACGTGTCCCATATTACCCACTGGGGCAGTCTTTTTGCCAATTTTGAAGCCCTTCCCCGAAAAATACATTTCCAAATTCTCAAATTTACTCTTCAGCTTAGCTTCTGCTAGTCCCCACGACTCTTGTTTGTAAAAAGCTACCCAGACCACTTTCTTATCAATTAAAAGAGACCGTGTTGCCACCCCCAGTGCCGCCGATGTCTTCCCCTTCCCTTCACCCGTAAACACATACACCAAACCAGTGTTTTTCATTGTTCAATCCCCACTTTCATTCCGTGGAGCGAAAGCTCGACTCCGATTGGATCCACTTCCACTACCACTCCAGCCTGTTCCAGAAGATCACAGGTCAGCTCTACCGGCATCCCGATAATGGCTGACAGTTTACCTGTTTGATTGAGTGCAAATGGAGCAGCTCCACCTTGTAAGGCGTACGCTCCGGCAAAGCCACGCCAGTTTTTCTCGTTGGCCACATACGCTTCCAACTCACTCTCAGTCCCCTCCCGCAGGGTCACTGAGCCATTCTCGGATCCCACAAATTGTTCACCAGTGAGCGAGTTCAACATTGCCACCCCCGTCACTACCTGGTGAGTCTTACCTAGGAGACCTTTAAACATCTCTCTTGCCTCTTCTTTGCCATTTGCCTTGGCTATCCACCCTTCGCCAAAGGTCACCGTGGTATCTCCGCCGATAATAATCGCATCAGGATACTGCTGGGCCACCGCCAGTGCTTTTTGTAGCGCCAACTCTTCCACTAGCTCTACGGGGTCAGTGGTTGTAATCAAATCCTCGTCATACCCAGAGTCCACCACTTCAAACTCCAACCCCAGTAGCTCCAATATCTCTTTTCGTCTTGGGCTCCCGCTCGCCAAAATAATTTTCTGCATTTTCCTATTTTATCATCCCTGGCAGACACTAAACCCACATCCATAACATTTAGCACACCCCTCTTCAATCGCCAATTTCCCTCCACATTCCGGACAAACGGTTAGATGCTTAGAAAGTTTCGCGGTCCGCTCTTTCAGTGTTTCTGTCTTAATCTTGCTTTGGATGATCTGGCTTCCCTGTGACTCAGCTTTCTTCTCACTCCCTACTGACAATATCTGAATATCTTTACTCCCATCACGATAAATCGTAATCCCCTTACACCCAGACTTCCATGCCATCATGTAAGCCGACTCTACGTCGTCAATCGTGGCTGTGTGGGGGAAATTAATGGTTTTACTGACCGCATTATCCGTATATTTCTGCCAAGCTGCCTGCATTTGCACGTGCCACACTGGATCAATATCATGAGCTGTGCGATACACCGATTTCACTTCCTCCGGAACCCCAGAGATGTGGGCCACACTCCCTTGCTCAGCGACTTCTCTCACCATCCGATCTCGCACCTTATGTTCAGCATCCCCATCCGACCAGAGAGAATCATCTAATTCTTTCGCAAAGAACTTGTTAATGTAGGAGAGTCCGGCATCCTCCACCACGTTCTTGGTATATGCCAAAGCAAACACGGGCTCAATTCCAGATGATGCATCGGCGAGCATCGAAATACTCCCGGTTGGCGCAATGGTTGTAATTGCTACATTCCTGACTTTGCGCCCTGCTTTAACAAAGCTACTTTCTTTCCACCGGGGGAATACTCCCTTTTCATTCGCGAGGTCCTCGCTCATCTGCCACGACTCATCTTGGATAAATTTGGCAATTTTCTTCGCAAGCTTAATCCCCTCTTCGCTGTCATAGGGAACGCGCAGCTGATACAGCATATCAGCCCACCCCATTAAACCCAGTACGATGCGACGATTAGCTTGTACAGTCTCCGTAATTTGAGGAAAAGGATATTTACACGCATCAATCACGTCGTCGAGCATCCGCACACCAGTACGAACAACAAACTTCAGTCGTTCCCAGTCCACTTTCCCCTCTACGACTAGATTCGCTAAATTGATCGACCCTAAATTACACGCGTCAAAGGGGTGGAGTGGCTGCTCGCCGCAAGGATTGGTTGCATCGATCCGCCCATACTTTTCTAGCAAGGGATTATTGCGATTAATCGGATCGAGAAAAATGAGTCCAGGGTCGCCCGTTCTCCACGCCATCGAAACGAGTTGTCCCATAAGGGTCTTGGCGCGCAACGTCTGTACTATTTCTCCCGTGCGCTGGTTGCGCAGGTGCCACTCTTTGTCTTGGTCCACGGCTTTCATAAAATCGTCAGTCACGCCTACCGAGATATTAAAGTTCTCGATCTCCCCACGCTCCGATTTGGCTGAGATAAAGTCGAGGATGTCTGGGTGATCGACGTTCAGGATCCCCATGTTAGCTCCCCGTTTCTTCCCTCCTTGCATCACTTGGCGGGTCGCAATATCAAACACTTTCATAAATGACACGGGGCCCGTGGCAAACCCCCCGGTCGACTTGGTCACGACATCACCTTTAGGTCGCAGTTTGGAAAAATTAAACCCGGTGCCCCCCCCTCGCTGGTGCACCATAGCCATCCATTTAACCGCGTCAAAGATCCCCTCCATCGAGTCCTCAACCGGGAGAACAAAACAGTTGGCGAGTTGTGATTGGGGAGTGCCCGCATTATTGAGGGTTCGCCCGGCAGGGAGGAATTCGAGTCGTGACATCACTTCATAAAAATCCGCTTCCACTTTTTTCCGTTTGTCCGACTTCTCCACAAGCGCCAGGTTCTTGGCGACACGCTTGAAGAGTTCCGAAGGAGTCTCAATTACTTTGCCATCCTCATCTTTCAAAAGGTAACGGTTGCGTAATACTTTTAGCTGATTAGGTGATAAATCCAGGTCGTCTTTGACTCCAATAATCCGCTCTACTCTGCGCTCATCACTCCGAGCCGCCCGGTACAAAATATATGCTTTAGCTGTTTGGTAGTGATCAGCCGCCATCAGCACTTGCTCCACAAAATCTTGCACTTTTTCCACTTGTGCTAGCTCTTTGTCTTTAAGTGATTTCTCTACTAGGGCTACTGTAATCTCAGCCAGTCTCTTGGCTTCTTTCTCATCATATTCACCCGTTTCCTTGCCTGCTTTCCAGATCGCCCCCGCCAGTTTATCGAGCGAAAACTCCACTTCTCTCCCGTCTCTTTTAATTATTTTTGTTATCCGCATACGCTGTACCCACAATCAATACACTTAGAACACCCATCTTGCTTATGCAGCTTACCCCCGCATTCGGGGCAAACCAAATCACCTTGCTGATCTACTGATTCACTGGACGACTGATTCACTGAATTACTGATTTCACTGGTTTTCTGACTTACTGATAAAACTTGATCCCCCTTACTCCCATCCCGATAAATCGTCACTCCCTTACACCCCAGTTTCCACGCCTGCATATACACCGACTTCACATCATCCACCGTCGCCTCGTGTCCAAAGTTGACTGTTTTACTAATCGAGTTATCGAAATATTTCTGCCACGCAGCTTGGATTTTGACGTGCCATTCCGGCTGGATCTGATGAGTCGTCACAAACAGTTTTTTCTCTTCTGTCGTCAGATCGCTATAGTCTCCCCCAGCAATCTTCTCCCAATATTCTTCAATTTGAGAATTTGAGTATTTTTGATTTGAGAATTTATTTTTCGAGTATTCTTCAAATACTGGGTCTACCATCACGAGTTGTTTGGTTGAGTGATTAGATTTATCGTCTTCGTAAAAAGTGCGACGGATCGTAACCAAGGAGAATACTGGTTCAATACCTGATGAGGTATCGGCCAAAATAGAAATAGTGCCTGTTGGCGCAATCATCGTCACGGCACAGTTGCGCATGGGCTGCCCTTTGGCCGGATAAATCGAGAGATCCCAGTTGTTAAAGTTTCCTCGCACCTCAGCCAGCTCCGCCGACATCTCTGCTGCTGTATCGTAAATGAACTTCGATAGCTCTTTCGCCAGTTTAACCGCCTCACTACTGTTGTAGGGTATCCCCATGCGGTAGAGCACGTGAGCAAATCCCATGACGCCAAGTCCGATACGGCGATTGCCATTCTTTACGGTAGCTTCAATCTCCGACACCGGATAAGCATTCACCTCAATCATATTGTCCAGGAATCGCACACCCAGGCGTACGGTATCTTTCAGGTCATCCCAGTCAATCTTGTTTTTCTTGAGGTGGCGAGCCAAGTCGATCGAGGTTAAATTGCATGATTCATACGGGAAAAGCGCTATCTCCCCGCACGGATTAGTGGCGTCGAGCTTGCCAAAGTTAGGGACCGTATTACCCCGCTCCGTGTTGTCTAGGAACATCAGACCTGGGTCACCCGATTTCCAGGCGCTTTCTGCTATCTTGTTAAACAAAGCCTTGGCTTTAACTCGTTTGACCACTTCTCCGTTACGCGGATTGACCAAATGCCATGTTTCATTCTTCTCAACTGCTTCCATAAAGGCATCGGTCACTCCCACTGAAACATTAAAGTTTTTAATGGTCCCGTCGGTATCTTTGAGTTCAATAAAATCCTCAATGTCGGGGTGATCAACGTTCAAAATGCCGATATTTGCCCCTTGGCGCTTAGCTCCCTGCAAAATCTGGGAGAGTGCAGCCGAGTAAGCTTTAAGAAAGTCTACTGGACCAGAAGATGCCCCTGGTACATTTTTCACTTTGTCACCATGGGGGCGGATTTTAGAAAAGTTGAATCCTGTCCCACCGTTGTTTTTGTGGACGACAGCCGCGTCTCCGAGGGTCTTAAAAATCTTGCCGATCGAATCTTCAATTGGCAGGACGAAACAAGAAGATAGTTGGCCAGTTCCACCTGGGTTACCAGCTTCAAACATGGCTTTGCCCGCACACACCATTTTAAGACTGACCATCCGCTCATAAAACTTGGCCGCTGTCTCCATCACAATCCCGTTGCCCGCCCAGTTCACTTCTGGCTTAGCCATATGGTAGGCCACTCTCCATAGCATTTCCCCAGGAGTCTCTACTACCTGCCCGTTCATGTCGGTACGCAAGTAGCGCTTCTTGGCCACTTCTAACGCATTCTTCGTTAGCTTTGGTTCTATGATTTTTGGTTTTGTCATAACGTTCAATATCCTATCACGTGTCACACCGAGAATAAGCGCACGCGGGGCACGTTGAGCACCCCTCTTCTACTCGCATCGGAGTACCACATTCGGGACAGAGTTGCTCAGAGGTAACTTGTTCATTCGATTTGGTTTCATAGGGACCGGATTTTTTCTCGAGCACTACTTGTTCGCGAGATCCCTCCACATAGACGGTCATCCCTTTGAGTCCCAACTCCCAACCCAGCTGGTAAGCCGCCGCTACTTCTTCTGGTTTGGCCGTGGGTGGGAAATTGATGGTTTTACTGATCGAGTTGTCAATCCACCGCTGCATCACTGCCTGCATTAGCACGTGTTCTTCCACCGAGAGGTCGGATGACACCGCGTAGACTTCAGCAATTTGCTTGGGTACATTTTTGAGTCCTTTGAGACTCCCGCCGTTCTCACGCACCTGGGCAAACAGTGTATTGCGATCAGCCTTGTTCATTCCCGCTTTTTTCATGGCCGCCTCAAACAAGTAGCTTTCGTAGTACATCTCTCGCCACTCTTTCCCTTCTTTCTCCGCCCCCTCTCTGGTATGGCGGGTGTAGGACAAGGCAAATACAGGCTCACACCCATATCCTTCGAGTCCCGAAATCGTGGCGATACTGCCTGTTGGGGCCACCGTGGTTTGTGCACCATTGCGAATACCATGTTTCTTCAGGTCTTTCATGAGTTGTTTCCAGTCCACCAGTGGCCGCCCAAAGTCACTCACGTGTTTGACTAGTGGCTTAGGCACAGTCCAAGTGACATTTTGCGGATCATAGATACTCCCGTTAATTCCAGGAAATGGGCCGCGCACCCTGGCCAGGTCAATCGAAGCGGTCATCGCATGGTAGCGGATAAACTCCATCACTTGTGATGCCATTTCTTGACCCTTAGCACTACCGTAGCGCACTCCTACTTGGTACATCAAGTCCGCCAATCCCATTACCGAGAGACCAATCCGACGGACGCGGTGAGCCGCCTCTTCAATCTCAGGAACTGCCGAGACATATTTGTTGGCATCCACTACATTGTCAAGGAATCGAACAGACATTTGTACGCTTTCCGCAAGCTTCTCCCAGTCCACGGAATGACCGTCCCCTTTGACCTTCTTCACGTGTTCTCGTAAGTTCAATGAACCCAGGCAGCAGTTTTCATACGGACCCAGGAACTGCTCACCACATCCTCTCGATACGTAGCCATTAGTAATCCAAGTGTCACTCTCAGATTCAAAAAGATCGTAAACCTTTTCTTTCCCAATTTTTTCTATCGATACAACCTTTGCCGACCAGTTACCTCCTGTAAAGTTCGTCTTGAGCGCTGCCTCCCGCATTCTCGTTTGCTTTTCGGGGTGGCTCAGCTTGATCTGTTCAAAAAACCTCCCAAAACTCTCCCCCACTACGACAACATCGTATTTAGGATTTTTATTACTTATAGTCCTTCCTTGAGCATTTTTATGAGATCTTCGTTTCGACTTAACCACCCTACCATGAATGCCAAACATCAGTAAAATCAACCGCATCTTCTGAGCTAGTTTCTCGCTTCCTGTGTGGAATCTGACAATAGGATGATTCGTGGACAAATCAACGCTGCCATCAGTACTAAATAGTCCGTCAACCATTCCTTGCAAAAAATCAGTATTACTGTTGATATATTCCATCGGGATATCCTTGTCCAAACTCATGGCCGGAACTAGCTGGAGTGACTTCACCCAGTCTGCGACCACTTTCCCTGGTTTAGGGTCCATCATCATTGAGTGGCTATCTTTGTTCACGTAGGTATACATATCGGTTGCACCAACGAGTGCAAACTTTTGTGTGATTATGGAGTTCCATTCATGTTCATCATCATGAGTACTCACCCTCACTACATTCTTAGATAGTGCGTGTTCGGTATAACATCCATCTCCCAAGAGTAACCCGACGAGAAATCCGTAGTCGCGATCATTTATTACCGCATTGCTCCTTGGTGGCTTGTTAGTAGGTAGCTGACTCTTAAAAACCCTAATCATGTCGCCAATTTTTGTTTTATCTAGCCGAGTCGGTGCAAAAAACTTACCTCTCGTATCACGTGTGTGAAATTGGTGAGCAGCTGTCACTTTGATTTCGCCTCCGTCAGATAATTTCACTAAAAACACCTCGGTATTCTCATGGGTTTCAACCGTCTTCACCCTTCCCAAGCCAAGTACCGTCCTTATTTCATCGTTCTCCTTGATATCTTTCACCTCTCTCCATCCTTGTGGAGTCGCAACCAGCGTATCACCTGTCACACAGGGATTAGTGGCTTCCAGTGTATAGAGGTGGGGCACGGGATTGCTCCGATTGGCCTCGTCGAGGAAGAGTACTCCCGGCTCTCCGTTCTTAAACGCATTCTTCACAATTTCACCAAAGAGTTCTCTGGCTGGAATCATGCGATACATCTCGCCGTTTTCGGGGTGACGCAGGGTAAAGTCGTCGTCTTTTTTCACTGCCTCCATAAATTCGTCAGTAATCCCTACCGAGATATTAAAATTAGTAATTTGTCCCTCTTCCGATTTACACTTCACAAAGTCGAGAATATCCGGGTGCCAAACAGGTAGCACAGCCATAGCGGCACTACGCCTACCCCCTCCTTGCCCGATCACCCAAAAGGCCGTGTCATAGACCTTAATAAAAGAAACTGCTCCAGAGGCTTTACCTTAAGTGGTTGAAATACTTGCGTCGCGCGGTCTAATCCTGCCAAACGAAAACCCGACTCCACCCCCCGTCTGCAGCGTCATAATCGCTTTACGTAGTACCGAGAAAATCGAGTCAGTACCTTTACCCAGATCATCTTCGATCGGGAGGACAAAACAGTTGGCCAGCTGTCCGTATTTAGTCCCAGCATTGGCCATGGTCCTGCCGTTGGGCACAAAGCGCATGGAGTACAAAAGATCAAAGAATTTCTCCCTCACCTCAAGCGAGGTCTCACCACTATTGCGATAGTTATTCTCTGCCTCAGCTACCACACGAGAAGAGCGCATAAATATCTCAGCTGGGGACTCCACGGGCTTCCCTTCGTCATCTCGCAGTGAGTACCTATTCACCATTATCGCGGCTGCATTAGGATTCAACTTGGCTTTCATTTGCTCTCTTCCTTCAATTTCACAATTTCTTCGCTAAAATCATTGAGCGATTCGAATTCACGATACACTGAGGCAAACAAGAGATAAGCGAGTGGATCAATCTTTTTGAGTCGATTGATCACAAGATTTCCGACTTCCCAGCTGCGCACTTCTGTGGTGGTCTTACGTCGTAGGATTCGCTCAACCTCATCCACCATCCCCTCAATTTGCTCCATGCTAACTGGTCGCTTCCAGGTAGCTTTCATTATTCCTCGCCTGAGCTTCTCTCTGTCAAAGTCTTCTATCTTGCCCGATTTCTTCACAACCTTAATATCGACCCCCTCTGCTCGTTCGTAGGTCGTAAAGCGTTTGCCACACTTAGTACACTCTCTACGCCTCCTCATGGCACCACCTTCGGCAGTAATGCGCGACTCGAGCACGGAGGTATCATCGTTGTGACAATAAGGACACTGCATATCTTGTACTCCTCTTAAGAACCAAAACCCTACATATAGTAGGGCCTCTCTACCGTAACCCCTACCCACAGTGCCCGTCAACTAGCAATGAATATATCAAAGAGGGGCAAAAAAATTAGTCTGCCTGAGACTGATATTTTATGTGATGTTGTTCGGGATTCTTCTGACATACCAACTCACTCCCCCGCCTTTTCACTTCACCACCGCACATGGGACATGGGTAACAAGCCGTTTCCCCATCAGACAGCTCCTTGGAACTCTCACCATCCCTCTCTCCCAAAACTGATTTGAGTGGGTCCATGTCAAATCTGGTAAAAGTATCCCACTGATTATTAAATAAATCATTTTTATCCAGATTAATTCTATCCAGACTACATCCAGTCGCCTTATTTAAATATTTCTCTCCACCACTCCTCAAATACCAAACTGAAATGTAAGAAAAATATTCATCATCATCAACCAACTTCACCATATCAATAGTCTTACCTACATCAATTAGCTTGCTAGTAGTTGCAATCTTAAAGGCATTAAAGAGCTCCTCCGCCCTCTTTATGTTCCCCTCAAACAAAGCAGTCCTTACCTCAGGAACGATCTGATCGAGCTGATCCAGGGCCCATTGTGGTATCTGCTTATCCTCTCCATTTAACAATATTTGCTTCTTTAACTCTGGCAGAGATTCAATCACAATAAACGGATGAGCCACAAACTTTAGGTGATCGTAATCAACAAATGAAACATCATATTTCGCATATTCTCCTGCCTTCGCCTGCCAATCCTTCAGGGTGTTATTGTGATCTGTGATAATTCCCAGTCTTAAAGTCTCTTCTCCAGTCTTCTCATATAAATAAATTTGGTTATATCTCCCCATACTAGGGTCATCTGGATCAGGTGGGCTCACAATCATCGCCACTTCGCCTATCATCATCGTCGGGAGCAGGTGTAATAGATTCCACATCCCAAGTCCATCATGCATTACTCTATCGAGTGGTTCTTTAGCACTTTTTCGCAAATCAACAGCATCTCGGCAAATATTCAACAATCCCTTATCTCCAAACTTATCCCCATATACGTCTGTTTCTGTAAAATGTAATCCCAATTCGTGATATGGCAATTCGAACACTCTCTCAGCCAAATATGTTAGTCCATCAACAGCAAGTCTATTGTCTATCTCCCCTTGTGCCAAATTCTCATGATTTATCATCCAATGATAAAACCACAAAGAGAACATCTGCTCACTTGAATTATGATGATCTTCAAATCGCATAACATCTTTTCCATCCCTCAACAGCATTTCCTGATACCACCAGTTCAGATTGCTTTCGTTGGCGATAGCTGTTCCGTCTCTATACAGTTCTGGAGATACAGAGATTCCACCACGAAACCTATCCCAATCTACCAAAGCTACTTTTAACTCTTGAAACAACACACTCAACTCCTTCACTCCCTCGCTCGGGGAGCCGATAAAGGCAATTTGAGAGGAAGTTCCGGACTTTAACCGTTGCGGCACAGCGCCAGAGTTACACTAGCTTCCATACACTCTCAAATCTTCACTTGTTAACGACTCAATCGTAAATCTTCTGGCTACTCTAAGCAATGGGTAGGATCAACACATACAATATCAATCAATACACAACTCTTCTACGCGGTTGCGCGCAAACTCCACTTGCCTATACAAATCAGCCACCACCTCGTGCGCTCGTCCCTCACTAGACTCAAGATAGCCCTCGATATACCTAGAGTAGTCAGGGGTGCGCAGCAATCGACATTGACTACGGTCAGCCTCAATCAGCGTCCGCATCCCAATATACTGGCCTTTCAGGTAGTAGAGTCCCTTTATGATCGTGTAAATACCTCGCTCGGTGTTGCGGT
>CAYILS010000009.1:0-17245 GCA_964364325.1 uncultured Pseudomonadales bacterium | reverse complement strand
AGACATGCGCAGGGAGGTGTCGCGGACTTCGCGGGCTTTTTCACCAAAGATGGCGCGCAGCAAGCGCTCTTCGGCGGTCAGCTCGGTTTCACCTTTGGGAGCGATCTTGCCAACGAGGATATCGTTGCCGGTTACTTCAGCGCCTACGAATACTACGCCGTCGTCGCCCAAGTTGCGCAGATCATTTTCTGAAACGTTGGGGATATCGCGAGTGAGTTCTTCGGCACCAAGTTTGGTGTCCATGATGTCGGCTTCGTATTCATTGATGTGGATACTGGTTAGGACGTCTTCTTTGACGAGTTTGTCGGAGACGATGATGGCGTCTTCGTAGCCCAGACCCATAAAAGAGGCATAGGCAATGACTAGGTTGCGACCAAGAGATAGCTCCCCACCGTCTGAGGCAGGCCCATCGATTAAGAGATCACCTTTTTTGACGGAAGCACCAGCTTTGACGACTGGTTTCTGGTTGTAACAGGTGGAGCCAGCGGTGCGGTGGAATTTGATGAGCGAGTAGGTCACGCGGCCGCGATCAAATGAGGCGTGTTCGACTAAGGTTTTGGCGTAGTATTCTTTGGCACTAGCAACTTGATCTTTGTTGAGTTCGATAACGATGGTATTGGCGTCGACGGAGATAACGGTGCCGGCGTGCATGGCTTTGACTACCCAGCCCATCGACTCTGCAACAGCTGCTTCCATGCCAGTACCCACAACGGGTGCTTCGGGGCGGATGAGAGGTACGGCTTGGCACTGCATATGAGTACCCATGAGCGCACGGTTGGCTTCATCATGAGCGATGAAGGGAATCAAGCTAGCAGAAGTACCAACCACTTGGCGTGGAATGACGTCGATGTACTGGACTTGTTCAACGGGCACTTCGATAAAGTTGCCGCGGTAGCGAGCAGGCACCCACTCGGGGACGATGTCACCATTATCATTCATCTCGATACCAGCGTGGGTGATGTAGAAGTTTTGCTCGTCATCGGGGGGTAAGTAGGTGATATCTTTAGAGACATTCATGACAGTTTTGCTGCCACGTTTAACCGGTGTCACTTTGCGATACGGAGACTCGAGGAAGCCAAATTGGTTGATACGCGTGTAGAGGGAGAGGTAGGTCACCAAACCAATGTTTGGACCTTCGGGAGACCTGACGGGACAAATGCGACCGTACTGAGAAGCGTTAATGTCACGCATCGAGAAACTAGCTCTCTCGCGAGTGACACCACCGGTACCCATGACAGAGAGACGGCGTAAGTTGTCGATCTCGGCCAAAGGATTGGTTTGGTCAAGGATGGTTGATAGTCTGTTGCGACGGAAGAACTCGGAGATGGTAGCTATTACTGGACGAGCGTTGATTAATTGAACGGGAGTGACGGACTCTTCGGGTTTGACCAAGGACATCTTTTCTTTGATGGAGCGCTCTAAGCGAAGGAGTCCAATACGGAAAGCGGTAGCGCCAAGGAGCTCACCGACGCGACGAACGCGACGGTTGGCCAAGTGGTCGATGTCATCGACTGCGCCGACGCCGTTTTGCAGACCGATCAAGTATTTGATAATGGCGATAAGATCAGCTTTTTGCAGTACTTGGTTGTCGGGCTTGTTTTCGATATCTAATCCAAGTTTTTTGTTGAGCTTGTAACGACCAACCTTGTCCAGGTCATAGCGACGTGGGTCAAAGAAGCTCTGGAAGAAAAGGTTTTTGGCGTTTTCGAGGACAGCGGGCTCACCCGGCCTGATTTTGTCGTAGAGATCGAGCAAGGCTTCGGACTGCGTTTTGTTGGGGTCTTTGGCGAGCGTGGCAAAGATATATTGATGGTCATTGTTGTTGTCGACGTCTTTGAAGAGCTCTTTGATTTCTTCTTCGTCTTCGATGCCGAGAGCCCGGAGTAAAGTGGTGACATAGAACTTGCGGTGGCGATCGATTTTGGCGGTGAGCACGTCGTTTTTGCCCACCGACATCTCGAGCCAGGAGCCGCGCATAGGGCGTAACTCGGCAGTATAGAGGACACGACCTGTGGTTGGATCAACGGAACCTGCAAAGAATGCACCTGGTGCACGAACGAGTTGGTTGACGACTGCACGTTCGATACCTGAGACTATAAATGTACCCCTACCTGTCATCTTTGGTAGATCGCCCAGGAAGACGTCTTGCTCGGTTTCGTCACCGGTGATTTTGTTGATGAGTTTGACCTTGACACGCAGGGGAACATCGTAGGTAAGACCTTTTTTGACGGCTTCGTCGGGAGTGAGTTTGGCGTCTTCAAAGTAGTGGGCGCCAAAGGAGAGTTCCCAGGTTTTGCCCGTGAAGTCGTCGATCGGAGAGATTTCTTTGAGGTACTTTTGTAAGTCTTTGTTCAGGAATTGTTCGTATGATTCACGTTGAACGAGGGTAAGATCTAAGGGTGGCAAATTGAGATTTTCGTTGCCCCAGTATAAACGCTTCTTCTGTGTCATGGAGTGATTACCTCTTCTATTAGCCACAAATATAAAATTGGACGTACTATTTGATTTGTACGCCCAACAACGCACTAGGGGCAAGAGCGTATTAAAACATATCTAGAGTATCACGTCAAGGGTTTTACTCTATTTTGGTCTACCGAATGTACTTGGCGATGTTTTGGTTGTGGTCGGCGGAGGTGGCTCCATAATGGATTTGACCTGATTTATCGTGCAAATAGAAGTAGTAGGGAGAATTCTCGGCATTGCGCACGGCATTGATGGAGGCAAGTCCAGGGTTGCCAATAGGAGCGGGAGGTAAGCCGCCGTGAAGATAGGTATTGTAGGGAGAGGCGAGCTTGCGATCGAGTAATTTCGTGTTGGGCCACCAGTTGCCGGGCTTGCCTAGGAAGTACTGGACGGTGGCATCGAGTTCGAGATTCCAACCCTCAGCAAGTCGCTTTTTGAGAATGCCGGCCACGATGGGCTTTTCGGCGTCGCCCTTGGTCTCACGCTCGACGAGCGAAGCGAGGATGAGGGTGTTTTTGTCTATCTCCCCGACTTTTTTAACAAAGTTGTCGTGCATGATTTTGACTAGCTCAACCGGAGCAACGTCTTCTTTGACAAAATAGGTGTCGGGGAAAAGCTGCCCCTCTAGACCCTTGGCAGCCAGTAAGAATTCTTTGATCGGGAGGCCGGCAGTTTCGGCAATTTGCTCACTGCGATACCCTTCGGGAATAGTAATTTTTTGGTCGACAGCCAGGCCTTTGGTGAGCGTTTGCGCGAGGACACTGGGAGTGAGTGAAGGAGAGAGCTGATACACCCCGGCTTGGACGGTGAGTTTGTTTTGGCGCACGATTAAACGAAAGACGAGGGGAGAGCGAATAAGTTGGGTGGACTTGAGGCGGGAGGCGATCGATTTAACGCTTTCGCCCTTTTCGATTTCAAATTCTACGGGCAGCGCACTATTTGAAACGGGTCGGGTAAGCGTATAGAGATAAGCGCCAGCGAAGAGGAGGACAAGGACGCTATACTTCGCTAAAGAGCGCACGGCGGTAGACTTTGGTTGTCTTGTCATAGATAAAAATGCGTCCGCATTTGCAAGTAAATTTTGAGCCGGGACCGAGCTTTCTGCCACAGCCCACACACTGCCCTTTGCTGAGGAGCCATGATTGGATAGGAGCAATGACGTTTTTGAACATAGCGTTAGTTTACACTATTTCCGAATTCTAAGAAATCTTCCAGGATGAGACAGGCGGCGTAGGCATGATCGTCGCGACGCTTGGATTTGCTGGCGCTGCCCTCGCGCAACTTTTGCTTGGCTTCTTGGGTAGAGAGCGTTTCGGGATGCAAGACAACTTTGACGCCGGTTTTGCCTTGGAGATCATGGGCGAACTTTTGAATAGTAGGCACTAGTTTCCCCTCGGGGATGCCACAAACAATAGTGGTAATCCCCTGTTTGGCAATAATGACTCCGAGATTACTGAAAAGCGATTCATTGTTACTGAGCGACGGGAGCGGAGTCGCAAGATTGGACTCGGCCAGCGCGAGTCCGAGATGCGAGAGGCCGTAGTCGATACCGAGGAACATTGTCATATGATATCTGCTTTGATAATGAGGCGGCGGAGGTAAGTGCCGGGGGGAGTACAGGTAATTAATGTTAAGTGACGACCATCATAGGACTGGGCGAGCGGAGAGAGGTCGTCGGGCATGGCTTCGTACATCTGTGTAATTTTGTAGGTGTAGGTAGCGCCATCGGCCATGATCTCCATGGTGTCCCCAGGCTTCAAAGTATGGAGGGTGGAGAAAATAGTTAGATAGTTGGCTGGGTTGTAAAACTGGGGCAGCACCGAGTGGCCGAAGATGACCGTGTTACCGAGGTTGCCAGGGAGCGCGGTACCATTGTAGTGGATGAGGGACTGCTTGAGGTCGGTATGATCGCTTCGCACTACAGCTCTATCTAATTTGAGCTTGGGGATAGTGAGCGTATAGACTGCATAGTCGCTGGCTTCTTTAGACTTGGCGGCGCCAGCGAACCAGTTGGTGGAGTCGGTGTAGTCAAAGGAGGTGTTGACCACTTCGTCTACGAAGGTTGGCGCGGCATCCTTCGCTTCGGCTTTTTTGATCGTACCCGAGACCAAGTCGCTTGTCGCGACCATGGCAGTGGAGAGCGGAGAAATAATGGCATCTTTTTGGAAACCAGGAGCAAAAGTTAATTGATAATGGATCAGCGGGTAAGCGACGGTGGTAAAGGTAGCGATGCCGAGTGTGATCAGCATAAGCGAGAGTGTATAGCGCACTTTAAAACCGCTGCTTTTGGGTAGCTCGAGCGTATAACCTGGCGGAGCTTTGATGTAGCGGTAGCTCATAGCAACGGAGCGATGTTGAGCTTAATGTTTTTGGGATTGAAGGGGATAAACTTGAGTTTTGTGGGGAGTGCGCGAGGCGTAAAGACGACTTCGGCGCTCGCAAAACCGGGAACACTGGCGTGCAATACCTGTGAAGCATCTGCCACTTTTTTGCCTTTGAGGGCTCCTATTAGGAATTTACTGTCGACGACCGGTAAGAGGGCTACTTCTACCTTGGCACTCCCCTGCACGCGTGTATCCTCTTCATCCTCAGCGCTAGCTGAGAGGTCGACGGTTGAGGGGATGTTGGCACGGACAAAGCCCGCGGGAACCGCAGCGTCGATGGCAGAGTTAACCAGCGTGGTTACGTCATCAGTTTTGTATTTGAGCAAACTCACTTTGACGGTGAGTTTAACCGTGAGGGATTTGGCGGTCTCGCCGGTTTTGGCGGAGTATGAAACTGTCTCGACGGTACTAGAATCTCTGAGTAAATATGTTCCGGTCCCGGCCAAACTACTACTTTTGACTTGACTCTCGAGCGCCTCAAAGAGTTCGTCTGTCAGTGATTTGGCGAGATTGGCTTGATCATCTTTGGCGACGACTTGCACTTCTTCAGAACTCCCACCTGAAAGTGCGGCGTCGTTTTTGCCCACGTAGCTATCTTTGCCAAAGCTGGCAATCGTAAACTCGGTGCCGGAGGCAATGTTACCCTCCGCTCCGATTGCACTGGCCACGACAGCGACGCTCGCTTTACCGGGTACGTCGACGTAGTCGGAGCCGGCGGACTTGCTCGCTACCGTGACGTCGGCATCGAGTGAGAATTTAAGACCGGCTGCGGTCAAATTCGTCCCCTTGGTAAATGTTTTGGTGGTGGAGGTGCGATTGTAGATGGTGATCTCCCCTTGCGCTGTTTCGCCGACAGTCTTTTTGCCCGTTGTTTCCATGGCTTTTTCACCGCTTTGTTCGAGTGTCTGGAGCTCGGCGGGGACGACCAGATCAGTAAAGTTGATCGAGGAGGCAGCGGTCGAGAGCGTGAGGTTGACGTCTTCTTCGAGGGTCTTGGGCACCACGGCAATATTGACAGTGGCTTTGGGCATAAACCAAACGAGCCAAGTGACGAGGAGGACTAGTCCAACCAGGCTGCCACCAATGATCCACCACTGCTTGCCGATTCCGGTGAAATTGAGCTTGAGTTTGGGGAGCTTAACTTGAGGTAATGTGAAGGTGGGCATCACGAAGGGAGTCTTTGGCTTGGACGGGGTTGTTGGGCCCTCCTTCGCCAAGGCTATGGCGGGCGAGGGAGGCTCGTCGTCTGGGTCAATAAAGCCAACCTCTTTTTTCACTGGAACAGTTTTTGTGGGCTTTGGCGTGGTAAAGCCAATTTCCTCGGCGGTGAGGACCTCAACATTGGACTCTTCAACTTCATCTATACTCGAGTCAGGCTCTGTGGGACTGGCCTCTTCCAGATCTTCATCTGGCTCTACTACTGGCTCTGCCTCGACGATCGGAGCAGTGAGGGTGAAGCCGAGGCTTTTGGCGACTTCGCTGCCACCGGCGAGAGCGAGGGCGCGAATGGTGACGTCTTTGGCGAGGGCTTCTATTTTTGGCGTATGGAGGAAATTGAATTGCGCCTGCCAGTCGATACTGAGTAGGTTTTGGATGATCTCATCGAGGTCGTGCATACCATTGAATAGAATGATGCGGGAGGGGAGGTTATCGGAGATTTTGAACCGAGTAATGCCCTCGGTGACATCCTCGACGACGTCATCGCTCCTGCCAATGGTCTCGATGGCTTCAATCCGACCGAGGCGCACGAGCACCAAGGTGAGCTCGTCCCGGCTAACCTGGATGAGGATGGAGGTGGTGGGGGTACCTTCTTGTAGTTTGAGGTAGCTCAAGATACTGTCGGTGATCACCACAAAACCCAGTGCCTGTAGCTCCAACTCTTTGCTGATGACTTTGATAAATTCGCGCTTGACCCCGAGGATGCCATTTTTGTCCGTCCAGGTGTGAGGGATGCCGAGGATAACCCCGCTCGGCTCCTGAGATAGACCTTCGACTGCACTCGAGATCGTGGCGTCGACGGCGGTCACCAGCTCGCTGGTAGTAGCGGTGTCTCCGTCCCACTCAACGGGAGTGCCGATGGCAGCGATCTCTGTCTGACCTGTTGCCACCTGCCAGACAGCAGCCTGGACTACCTCGTCGGTGAGGACCAGCGCGAGGAATTGTTGCGGTTCTTGTTTCTTTTCACCTTTGAGTTTGCCCAAAAAATTGCCTAATTCCATACCTTTAGCTTAGCACATTTGAATTTAGTCTAACTTGGCCTGCCTCGACTTGAAACTACGACGCAAGGCGGGCGTAGATGCGACGCTTGCCGCTACCCAAGGCTTCGTCTTTGTAGATCGAAATGGAGCCGATCGTACCCGTGTGCTCGACGTGGGGACCGCCACATAATTCTTTGGAGTACGTGCCGATTGTATACACCGACACTTTGTCCGGATATTTCTCGGCGAAGAAGGCGCGAGCACCTGATTTGAGGGCTTCTGCTTTATCTTCGATGGTTTTGACCACGGGCAAATCTTCACTAATTTTGACGTTAACAATCTCGCCTATTTTCTTCACTTGTTCGGGAGTAGGTTTGCCACTATAGGTATAGTCAAAGCGGAGACGTTCACTGGTGATGTTGCTGCCCGCTTGCGCAATCTCGTCTCCGAGCACATCGTGGAGCGCTTGGTGGAGCAAGTGAGTGGCTGTGTGATACTTGGTCGTGATCTCGCTCTGATCGGCGAGGCCGCCTTTGAACATGCCAGCACTAGCGGTACGACTCCCCTCTTTGTGTTTGGCAAAGATCTGGTCGAACTCGACCTGGTCGAGGGTAATATTTTTCTCGGCGAGCAAGTCGCGTGTGATCTCGTAGGGGAAACCGAGGCTTTGGTAGAGATTAAACGCAAATTGAGCGTCGATCAATTTAGCGTCAGTGCGCCCGATTTCTTTGAGACCCTTGTCGAGGGCTTTGCCAAATTTGTCTAACTCTTGAGCGACGACTACTTGCACGTGGGGAGTGACGGATGAGGTGATAAATCCGGCATCAGCATACTCTTTGACGATGGCGGGGATACATTCGATAAAGATCTTTTTGGCGTCGGCACCCAGGAGGCGCGCGCGGACTGCTGCGCGGCGGAGGAGGCGGCGCAACATATATCCTTGTAATTTGTTGGATGGTTCGAGACCCTGACTAATCATAAAAGTCGCGGCGCGTAAATGATCGGCAATGACACGCATGGGAGCCATGTACACACCTTCGTACTTCTTGCCACTTGAATCTTCGATTCTTTTAATGATCGAGGTGAACATGTCGATCTTAAATATGTCTGGGTCATGATTGGCTGCGGCGACAATGCGTTCGAGTCCACCACCAAAATCGATATTTCTTTGTGGTAATAAAGTAAATGTCCCGTCAGTTTCCTTTTTATACGTCATGAACACGTTGTTGCCGATTTCGAGGAAGCGACCGCAGTCGCAGTTGGGGTGACATTCTTTACCAAATTTTGTGTCATGCGGTGTGCCAAAATCATAGAAAATTTCTGAATCAGGACCACCCGGCTCACCGGCTGGCATATTGGCAGGGATACCTGAGCGGGACCACCAATTTTTCTTGACTCCGTAGGAGAAGATGCGCCCACCCTGCATACCTTTTTTGTAACCATTCTCTTCGGTGTCGAGATCGATAAGGTCAGCTTTGATATCGTGTTTGGTAAACAATGCTTGCCATACAGCAACCGCTTCGTCGTCACGGGGGATAGAGAGCGTGGCGTCGCCGTAAAAAACACTGACATAGAGCTTGTGTGGGTCAAGACCAATCTCTTTGGTTAAAAACTCAAACATCCAACCTAGCTGCTCCTCTTTCCAGTACGAGCCGAGCGACCAGTTCCCAAGCATTTCAAACATACAAATGTGGCGGTTATCCCCCACCTCTTCCACGTCGTCGGTACGGAAGCATGGCTGACTATCTGCAAGCCTATCTCCCTGGGAGTGTTTAGCTCCAAGCAGATACGGCATCATCGGTTGCATACCTGAGCCAGTGAAAAGGGTGGTGGGGTCGTTTTCGGGCACGATAGTCGTAGGGGGGATTGATACGTGTCCCCTACCCACGAAATGTTTGAGATATTTAGCTCGGATGTCGCTGGCTTTCATGGGAAGAATTATAGCAGAGGTAAAGTTATTTACCGAGAGAGGCACCCATCTTTTGGAAAAAGTTCTTTTTCGGCGAGGCGTGTTTGGGGGATTCGGTGACTTCGGCGACTTTTTCGGCCGCCTGATTGATCGTGGCGCGAGCGGCATCCATCGTCTTTTGCAGATCAGCGATCTTATCGGCGAGGGCTGGATTCTCGCCCAGTTCTTTGATGGCGTCCCCAGCGTTTTCCTTGAGTTTTTCCAGCAGTTCCTTGCCTTTGTCGGTACTCATCAGGAAATGGGCGCTGGCCGCGCCAGTCACTAGACCCAGGAGTAAGCCAGCGGTAAAACCGGAGGAGTCATTGTGGTGCGCGCAGTTATCGTCGGTCATTTTTTGCTCTTTGGGGTGATTAATTTGGTTACCATACCAATAAGCTGCATACCGGACTCGAGACTGGTAAACATATGAGATAGTGTCGAGGAGCCGCGGGTCAAACTACGGGAGAGAAAGCCCACGTCGTCCAGAATAAGGTCGGCTTTGCGTAGTGTTTCTTTGGCGTCTTTGAGGAGACTAATGATTTGGATACCAATAATAATCAGGATAGCTGAGACGGCAACGATGACTACGAGTAAAAGGATTTGAGGCAGGTCCATATGCATCTAATATAGCACATACACTACGATGAGGACTCTCCTCCCAGCTTCGCTGTCCCGACTTGGCATTCTGCCACGTCTCCTGTCGAGGAAGAGTCCTCTTGGGTCACTTGGAAACGGTGAAGGTGCGCTCGAGGAGTTTGGTCTTTCCCTGGCGATTGGTGGATTCGACGATCACGGAGTGGGTGCCGGCGGGGAAAATGAGATCTAAGGTAAACTGACCACTCGAGTCGACGATCACCTGCTGGTCATTTACTTTGACGGTCGCGTCGGAATCGGTCACCCCTTTGAAGGTGACTTTTTCTCCATAACTATCACCGTCTTGCGGCTGCAAAATGGCGAGCTTGGGATAGCTCCACCAAGATACCAGTTGGAAGCCTAAAAAGCCTAAAAACACTAGGGTGGCGAGACTCGCCAGGATGAGGCTGACGTTAAAGAACTTGGGCTTCCCCCCAACTGGGGTGACAAGACCACGAGGGATGATCTCCCCTTTCTCATTCTCGGTAAAGTCGCGGCGGAACATAGCGACCATGGTGTCGGGATTGAGGTAGAGAAAATTGGCGTAGCTGCGCAGAAACCCCTTGGCAAATGTGGAAGATGGGAGCGCGCTAAAATCTGATTCTTCTATGGCCAGGAGATATTCTGGTTTTATCTTTGTTTTGAATGCGACATCTTCGAGGCTAAGCTCTTTGAGCAGCCGTTTTTCTTTGAGTAAATCACCGGCTGTTTTCATGCACTTTCTCTGGCTTTCAACTCTTCTAGGTTAGCAATTAAAATGGAGCGAGGTTTGACGCCTTCGGCTGGGCCGATGACTCCGGCGCGCTCCAATTGGTCCATGATTTTGGCGGCACGATTGTAGCCCAGGGACATGCGACGCTGGAGGTAAGAGGTTGAGGCTTTGCCGGCTGCTATCACGACGCCCACGGCATCGTCAAAGAGTGGATCGCGGTCGGTACTATTACCACCCTCGTCTTCATTACCCAGGTATTTCTCGGTAACCTCGGCTTTGTATTCGACTGCTTCCTCTCCACTGGCTTTCAAAAATTCGATCAGTTTCTTGATCTCGGTATTAGTGACATAGGTACCTTGGATGCGGGTGGGGAGGGGGCGGTCGGGGGGGACAAAGAGCATGTCTCCTTTGCCTAACAGCTTCTCGGCACCAGGACTATCAATGATAACGCGTGAGTCGATCATCGAGGCAACATTAAAGGCGATACGGGTGGGGACGTTGGCTTTAATCAGGCCAGTGATGACGTTGACGGAGGGGCGCTGGGTAGCGATGACGAGGTGGATACCCGTGGCACGAGCCATTTGGGCGAGGCGGACGATAAGATCCTCGACCTTGGAGGGGGCGGTAAGCATAATATCGGCCAACTCATCGATCACGATCACGATGTATTCCATGGCAGTAAAGCCGGACTGCTCGTTGTAATCCTCGATAATACGGGCGCCCACCTCGGCAAACATTTTGTAGCGCTTGTCCATTTCTTTAGTGGCCCATTGGAGCGCAGAGATGACCCGCTCAGTATCGACAATTACAGGTGTGAGCAGGTGGGGAATGCCGTTGTACCCCGTGAGCTCGACCCGCTTGGGGTCGACCATAATAAAGCGAAGCTCTTGGGGAGAGTTGCGGAAAAGCAAGGTGGTGATAATCGTATTGATACAGACAGATTTACCTGAGCCGGTTGAACCTGCAACCAGGACGTGGGGCATTTTTTTGATGTCTGCCATTGCGGGGGCGCCAGAGACACCGAGGCCCAGACCAACCGCTAAACGCGACTTTTCTTTTTTCATGTCAGGATGATTCATGATTTCAAAAAGGGTGACGTACTCGGGACTACGATTGGGGATCTCGATACCGACCAAGTTCCTCCCAGGGATGGGAGCCTCGATACGAATCTGCCCGGTGGGGGCGGCGAGGGCGAGCGCAAGATCGGTCTGGAGCGCTTTGATTTTGGAGAGCTTGGTGCCTTCGGCGATTTTGATGGCGTACTGGGTGATGGCGGGACCGCCATTGACCTCGGCGACTTTGGCGCGGATCCCAAAGGAGTCGAGCGTCGACTCGATGATCGAAGCGTTCTCTTTAATATCTCCTCGATCTGCCTTGCCACCCTTGTCCTGCGAGAGCAGGGAGAGGGGTGGATATTTCCAGATTTTGGTGGTGCCATCTGGGCTACTACCGGTGTTGATCTGTGACTCAAAGTCGGTTGCCACTTCGCGCTTGAGCAGTGGTTTGGGAGCGGATGATGGCTCGAGCGTTTCCTTGGTGTCAGTACTCCCGGGGATATTGATCTTGGTCTTTACATTGTCACCGCTAAAGAGCTTGGTTTGAACGACTTTGGATTCCTTTGTCGCACCCTTGTTGCTGGTTAGGGCAGATTTGACGGCGCTGAGTCCACCCACAATCCACAAAACAAAATCTTCGAGTGGTGTATTGGTTAAAACCATGAGACCAATCAGGATGACCGCGAGATAAATGATGACCGCGCCGACACTAGTGACGAAAATAGCGATGGCGCCAAAGATGGTTTCTCCCAGGGTGCCGGCACTGGAGAGGCCTAGCAGACCGGTAAACACGAGCGTCCCTCCTAGGAGTAGTGTGGGCGAGGCTAGTGCCCATTTGAGACTCGTCATCATGAGGCTAATACTTAAGAGCAGGAATGGCACCACAAACATGGTCCAACCAAAGGCTTGGAACATAACGGCGTAGACGGTAGAGAGTAAGGCACCTTGGCGGGTAAAGGAGAGGAGCGTGATAAGCGAGAGCGTGCCGAAAAGAACCGAGACGATGCTATAGGCAATGTCCTTTTTGAGCTTGATTTTGAAGGGATTTTTCCTTCTCCCACGCCGCTGCGCCATAGTTAGTCCTCGATGATAATCGGGATAACCACGGGATTCTTGCCGATGTATTCGATAAACAAACGGCTCATTTCCTTGGCTATCCTGTCTTTACTATACAACCTATCTCTGGTCATGTCTTCTTTTCCCATAGTACTCGCGAAATTTTCTTTGATTTTGACCAATGCATTGGGGTCGATGGCCGTAGTGATGCCCTTGGGGATAATGTCGATCTCTAGCTTGCCACTCACCTTGGATATAGTCAAGACTGTGACCACGACACCTTCCTGGAACATGAGCTTACGATCCATGATGTGCTCGTCGGCCTGGGTAATCATGCCGGACTCGACGTAGACGTTTTTGAGGGCAATAGTCTCCCCAAGATGGACGATACCACCTGGCTCAATCACAATAGACTGATTCTCGGGCATGAGGACGTGATCCTCGGGAATACCCATCTCACTCGCTAATTTGCCAAACTGGATATTGTGTCTATGGGTACCACCTGTGGGCATCGCGTATTTGGGTTTGGTCATAGCCATGAGCATCATGATCTCTTTGGCGCTCGCGTGACCGGAGACGTGGAGGTCAGAGGCAATATCGGAGTAAGACACGTTGATGCCGTGGGTAGAGAGTAAATCGATGAGGCGATAGACATTGCTTTCATTACCAGGGATGGGGTCAGCAGAGAAGATGACCTTGTCGCCTGGGTCAAGTTTGACCGTGTGGTGGTCTCCTGTTGCGATCTTTTCGAGTGAGGAGCCCATTTGTCCCTGAGATCCCGCGATGATTAAGCACTGCTCGTTTTTGGGGAGCGTGCTCATTTTGCGCTTATCGACAATTAAACGGGGTGGAATGGAAAGGAAGCCGAGTTCGGTGGCCACTTTGACGTTACGTTCGACGGAAAAACCGACAAAGGCCACTTTGCGATTATTGCGCTTGGCTACCCAGAGCGCTTGCTGGATACGACTAATGTTGCTGGACATGGTAGTGACAACCACCCGGTTGTCTTCCCCGCGGAACTCGCGCTCGAAGGAATCTTCCACAATCGCCTCAGAGAGTGAGTAGCCATTTTTCTCAGACCGCAAACAATCAGAGAGGAGTAGGACTACCCCTTCTGCCCCTGCGCGTGTCATGGACTGGATATCGGGTAGCTCTTGGCCCACGGGTGTCCAGTCAAATTTGAAGTCGGAGCCGTGGTAGACGTTACCAAGGGGTGTTTTGACAATTAAGTGTTTGGTGTCAGGGACCGAGTGGGTGACGGGGATCATTTTGACTTCAAAGTCACCAAGCATGATGGGCTGGCGATCTTTGACGACATTTAAGATGCGCGGGTCAATGTGGAATTCTTTAAACTTTTCTTTGATAAAACCGGCGGTTAATTTGGAGGCATAAATGGGAATCCCCTCACGCAGCTGAGGGATAATGTAGGGGAAGCCGCCGATATGATCTTCGTGACCATGAGTGACGACAAAACCGCGAATTTTATCCTGTTTGTCTTTGAGGTAGGAGATATCGGGAATGGTTAAATCGACGCCGGAGACTCCTTCATCAGGGAAGCCCATGCCGCAGTCGACGATGAAGATATCATGATCTGACTCGTAGACGTACATATTGTCATGGACGTTGGGGGTGCCGCCCAGGGGGATGATTTTGATGGTTTTAGTTTGAGTTGGGTTCATAGCTCCTTTTTTAAGTTGTTTATTGAATAATCGGGTTGTTAATAATATCAGTCCACGCTTGTATTTCTTTTTGCGTGAACGGTAATGTAGGTTTTTGCTTTTGGATGATGAGTCCCTCGCTACTTAAACCCTGATAACTGCCGGTATGAGGGTTGAGGGCAAAAGTATTTCCATTTTCGGTCCAAATTCGATATGTTTTCCAGATTGGTGTTTGCGTGTCAGTATAAGTACAGGAGTCATCATCTCCTTGATTCATAGGACACAAACCAGGCCCCACTCTTGTACTTATTGAATAATCTGTGTTGTTGAATGTTACGATATTTTTATCGTTTGTCATTCCCTCTGGTAAAACCAAAAACATGTTTTTTCCCGCATCATTATTTGTTATTTGATAATAGTTGTAGGGTAAATTTTCCGTGGATTGGTTAGTAAATTTGAAGGTCGAGAGGATTTGGTCCACGAGATCTGGTGCAGAGATTGCTTGTTTGGGTATTCTAGCGTCCGTCATCTGAAATATTACATATTTCCCCCGCATTTCTTTATACGCAATAATTTTTTCGCTTGTTGATTCGATAGTCGGTTTAGATTTTGATACCTCAACCTGTATCACGTATTCGGGTCCGCCAGCTTGAGTTTCTATATTTTCGTATGGTCCATCAATTTTAAACTCATCTGCTTCCCAAGGCATTACTTGACTGCCAGCATAGCTTCCGAGTAGCAGATTAGCTGGATATTTAAATGAAAAGTTATGCTTAGTATTAAGATATTCTTGCCAGTTGGAGGTAAGTTCTACAGTAGGAGTAGTCATAGATGTTGTTGGGGACGGAGATGGATTTGTCGTTATTTTTGCGGGACTGTAGGTGGTATATAAGAAATAACCACCAACAAGTACTATTGCTGTAATTGCCGCTGATAGAATAATTGGTACTAGGTGAGATGGCTGCTGAGGTGGAGTTGGTACTGGAGCAGATACGGGTTCGGGACTAATAATTGACTGTTCAGTGGTGACTTGTTGTGGCTCCATGGTTCCTTTCAAATACGTTTAATACGCTTGCATGTAATGTTTGTAGTTGGTGATATCTACGACGACCTGGGTTGTTTTGCCTTCGACGATCTCACGAGCGACGCGGCGGCAGAGTGCCGCGATGGTGCGCTGGAGCGTACGAATACCCGCGTCATACCCAAGCGGGCGCGCGACGACAGGCCAAACAGAGGGGTCGATGGTAAGCTGGGTCGGCAAGAGACCAGCTTCTTTGAGGCCTTTGGGGAGTAAAAATTCGCGGGAGATGTGGATCTTTTCTTCGTCTGAGTAACTAGGCATTTGAATGAGCTCGAGACGATCGAGGACGGCGGTTGCCACGTTGGTCGTATTGTTGGCGGTTGCCACAAACAAGACCTGTGAGAGATCGATTGGGTAATCTAGATAGTGGTCTAGGAACCTATTGTTTTGGGTGGGGTCGAGTAATTCGACCAAGACACCCATGATGTCTGCGCGCTCTTCGGCACTGACACGGTCGATTTCATCGAGGAGGATGATGGGATTCCAGCTGCTGGCGTCTTTGATGGCTTTGACGATGGCGCCGGGCTCAGCCTCGGCAAATAAGCGGGACTTACCACGCAGGTCGCGGGCCGACCCAAGTCCACCGAATGGGATACGGGCGAATTTGCGACCCATGGTCTCGGCGAGTGAGTAAGCAAACGTGGTCTTACCGGTACCGACGAGTCCGACCAGGAACACGGCGGGAGCGTGGACGGTCTTCTCCCCTCCCTGATCCATGCGGAGCTTGATGGTCGCCAAGTATTCGAGAATACGATCTTTGGGTTCGTTCATGCCGTAGTGGGTCTTATTCATGCTCTGCTGCGCGGCTACGATATCGAGATGATCAGTGGTGTAGGTACCCCATGGGAGTGAAGTAATCCACTGGATGTAGTGGGCGGAGCGGTCGTACTCAGCAGAGTAGACACCGGTGTCGACCATACGGGTCAAACGCGCCAACATTTCGTCCGCTTTGCCCCGCAGTTCTTCGGGGAGTTGTTTGGCATCGACCAGGGCTTTGAGCTTGACTAGTTCGGCGGTAAATGTGGTTGGCTGAGCAGTATCGGTCATGAGTCTATAATATCACCTTACTTGACCACTCGTACGAGCATGCCGACGTCGGAGAGATTGTAGATCTCGCGCGAATCTTTGGGTTCCATGGCCACACAGCCCCCTGTCATCATGTCGCCGATATAGTAGCCATAATTGTAGACTGGTTTGCCCTTTTCGTTGACTGCGTAGGCTATCTCATGGAGACCAAGATAGGCTTTGACATCGCCCGCGTACTTGAATCCCATCCAGTACGGCATCCAGACATTATAGATAGTCGAAAAGGCATTGGGCGCTTTGTTTAGAATATGAAATTCTCCAACAGGTGTCGGGTACTCGGCGCCCGTTGAAACCAGATACTCTTTGAACAGTTGCCCTTTGATGAAGAAATACATTTTTTGCTGGGAGAGATCAACTTCGAGATATTTGTCGGCTTTCTCACCATTGGAGCTTGGTCCGTCATCGACGCCCAAAACGAGTGGAGTGGCCTCACCCAAAAAGCGCGAGTGGATGGCGCGACGCGTGCTTTGGTACGCGGTATCTGGATTAAAATATTTCTTTTGTTTGGGACTTAAACGTGTATTGAGATACTCTAAGAGTTTTTGACGGTCGACTTCTGGGGGGATATTGAGCTGTGCAGTTGTGGGGTTAATGATCGCCCGCAGCATTTGGGTATTCAAGATAATCTCTGCCTGCGTACTCCCATCTTTAACAACGATGTTGAGTGGTGCACGATACACTTTGTTGAGCCGCAGATTATACTGGGTCACCATGTCGAGACTCCGATCACGAAGGGCATATTTAGGGGTGATGAGGGCCGGGTAGGTTTCGACGTAGGCAGCGATATCGTGGCGCAAGTCCTCTACACTGATGACGTAGTCTTTGGGGGAAGCAACGATAGAAATGACTCCTTGCTTAGAGTCATAGATAATCGCTGTAGTCGTGTCTGCATATGCGGGAATCACAAGTTCACTACCTAAGGCCTTTTCCTGAAATTAGTTGATATATTATTCTCAAGATGTCATACTGAT